>DASQBW010000398.1:0-1556 GCA_035635015.1 Draconibacterium sp.
ACTTTGTAAAAATGGATGTTCGGGCCGGAACCGTGATCGAATGCGAAAAAGTAGCCAAAACTAAAAAGCTGCTGAAATTAAAAGTAGATACGGGAATCGATCAACGCACTGTGGTTTCGGGGATTGCCGAGTATTACAAACCGGAGGAATTAATCGGGAAACAGGTTTCTATTTTGGTAAACCTGGCACCTAAAAAACTACGTGGAATCGAATCACAGGGAATGATTTTGTGTGCTGAAAATGCGAATGGAACTTTGTCGATCGTTTCTCCGGATAAAGCGGTTAAAAACGGATCAGAAATACGATAAATCTGAAAAGTAGTTTTAATCACCCCTTTGTCTCACCCGAAGCATCGGGATCGACATCTCCCCGAGAGGGGAGAACTGAAGAGGGGTGACGACCGGGAAATATAAGTTTTGCTATAAATAGACTAAGACTACAAGTGCCAACATAGCGTTGGCGCTTTTCCGTAAGGTTTCTTGCCGCACCGGCGGGTAGAAAACTTACTCAACATAAATAACCGCTCTTGTACGCAAGGGCGGTTTATTTATGTCCTATTTGAATCAGACAATTACAAAGAACAATACCAGCAGAATAAGTAGCATAAAAAGTATAAACTGGTTGCGAACAAATAAGCCGAGAAGAATAAGAATTTCCACCTCTTCGTTCATGGGTGTTGCCAGTTCTATAATTCCCTTGTCTTTTGAAATAAATTCGTGCGAGGTAAAAGTAATAATCTCTTCACCGTTGTATCTCCAACTCCAGCGCGATTGCCAGAAGTTTTTTATTTCCAGTTCAAAACGTTTGCCGTTTATCAACACATCACTTCGCGGGTTAAACACATTTACCATTACCATGGCCAGCAACGACTTACTGTTTCCGTCGTAAATTTCAAGTTTCGAAAGGAAAAACTCACGGTTAAGCGTAAAGTATCGGCCATTAATAATAGCCTGTGCTTTCGAACTTACCATACTTTCCCAATCAATATTGCCAACTTTCTCATCGCCCTGCATGATCTCCAGCTTCGACCCAAATATTTGCTTACTCCACCTTAGTTCTTCCATACAAAATATTCTCCTTATCAAAAGATGCAATTTATGAAAATTAGGAGAAATTATTCAAACAAAATAATCAGCTTCATTTCATTTTTAAATTCTTTAACGAAAAAACCGGCTCCTTGCGAAGCCGGTTTATTTGTCATGGTAAATCTTTAATTTAGTGTCATAGCGTATTTAAGCAATCAAATTCTATTCACCTGATTATTACTCAGGAATAAGCACTTTATCAATTACATGTATTACTCCGTTTTTCCCTTTAATGTCGGCTGCAATTACATTACTTTCGTTAATTTTTACACCGTCTGAGAGGTCTACTTTAATTTTCTGGCCATTCAGTGTTTTCACCGAAGTGTTCGACAAATCACTTGACATAACTTTTCCCGAAACAACATGGTAAGTTAAAATCGGCGTCAGTTGCTCAGCGGTCAGGTCTTTAACGCCTTTCACTCCCAAATCGGCAAACAATGCTTCAAAAGCATCGTTGGTTGGTGCAAATAC
>DASQBW010000399.1:0-1541 GCA_035635015.1 Draconibacterium sp.
GAGTTCTTGAACCGTATTGATGAAACCATTGTTTTCACGCCATTATCGAAAGAAGCGATAAAAGAAATCGTTCGTTTGCAGTTCGAGCAAATTGTTAAACGCTTGGCGGCAAACGATCTGAAAATCGAATTAAGTGAAAAAGCAAGCGAATGGTTGTCGGGCATTGGTTACGATCCTCATTTTGGTGCACGTCCGGTAAAAAGGGTGCTTCAGCGCTTTGTGCTGAATGAATTGTCGAAGCGGATACTTTCAGGCAAAGTCGATAAGTCGAAACCGATTATTATCGATTATGAAAATGATTCGTTGGTTTTCAGCAATTAAAATACCGTATGATATTTTCAAGACGGCTCTCGTATGGGAGCCGTTTTCTTTTACAGTAATTCCTGAAGCTCGGGAGCAGCTGCTTTTAGCTGGCTAATGGCATCTTCAACCATTTTAGGGACATCGTTCAGGTTATTGGTCTGGCATTCCATCTGAATCTTTTTCAGTAAAGTTCCGGTATCTTCCATCCCAAATGTCATTGCCGATGATTTTGCCGTGTGTGCCTCGCGAGCCAGTTTTTCCCAGCTTTTTTCTTGCAGGAATGAACTCATGTTCGTCACGAACTCATTAATTTGTTCCAGAAAAATTTCTGCCATCTCTTTCATAAACTCCTTATCGCCACCAGCAAGTGTTTCTAGCTGAGATGTATTAATATATTGAAATGTATTACCCATTTTTTTATAATTGCGGCCAGCAATTTAGCAAAATAATCGGGAAAGCTTTTTGTGCTGTTGCTGATAAAATTCATATTTGTACCGTTTTTGAATACATAGTTTTGCTCAACGATATCTTACTTCAAAAAGATAACCGGTGTATCAAACGTGATGAATCCGTTAATAACTGAAAAATTAAAATGAAGACAACTGCATTTAATTCAATACACAAAAAATCAGGCGCAAAAATGGTTGAGTTTGCCGGGTATGAGATGCCGATTGAATATACCGGTATAAAAGACGAACACATGACCGTACGCGAAAGCGTTGGTGTTTTTGATGTATCGCACATGGGCGAATTTTGGGTAAAAGGCCCTAAAGCACTGGATTTGGTAGCCAGAATTACATCTAACGATCCACGAATTCTTACACCGGGGCAAGCACAATACAGCTGTTTACCAAACGGAAAAGGCGGAATTGTTGACGACCTGTTGGTGTATTACTACGAGCCTGAAAAGTATATGTTGGTAGTTAATGCAGCCAATATAGAGAAAGACTGGAACTGGGTGGTGCAGCAGAACGAAGAAATTGGCGCCGAGCTGGAAAATGCTTCAGACGAGATTAGCCAGTTGGCTATTCAGGGGCCAAAGGCAACCGAGGTGCTGCAGAAATTGACCGATGTAAATCTTTCAGAAATAAAATTCTACACGTTTGTTACCGGAGATTTTGCCGGTGTTGATGAGGTGATTATCTCGGCAACCGGGTACACCGGCGCAGGAGGCTTTGAATTATACTTTAGAAAAGATGTGGCCGAACAGATCTGGAATGCCATTTTTGAGGCTGGTG
>DASQBW010000400.1:0-4146 GCA_035635015.1 Draconibacterium sp.
CCAATTTCCAGTCCGAAAAATTTACTAATGGCCTGAACACTCATTTTTGTGCCATTAGCTTTCCCGTCTTTTGAATATCCTGCAATGTGCGGAGTTCCGTATTCACACAGGTTCAAAAGATCGAGATTAATATCCGGTTCATTTTCCCAGCAATCTGCAACAAATCCTGTAATGTCGTTAGATTCTATTGAATTATAAACAGCTTCCGAATCAACGACTTCGCCACGGCAGGAATTAACTATCAATGGTTTTTTCCCCAGTTTCTGGAGAAAATCCTCGTTAACCAAATGAAAAGTAGTGTCTTTTCCTGCAGTATTTAGTGGAACGTGAAAAGTAATGATGTCAGCATCCTTCTGAATTTTTTCCAGGGAAACAAAGTGATCACTGCCTTCCATTCTTTCGCGTGGAGGATCGTTCAACAAAACATTCATCCCCAGTATTCTGCACGTTCTTTCAATACGTTTTCCAACGTTTCCCACGCCAATAATTCCAATGGTTAATCCTGCAAGATCTGTTCTTTTGCGCATTGACCAAGAAAATAAGGCGGAAGCTATGTATTGGTTTACGCTTTCGGCATTACATCCGGGAGCATTTGTCCACTCTATTCCCGCTGCACGGCAATAATCTGTATCAATATGGTCGTATCCGATGGTTGCTGTAGCTATGAATTTTACTTTTGATCCCTGAAGCAGTTCGCGGTTACAGATTGTTCGGGTACGGGTTATTAAGGCATCAGCATCTTTAACCACCGCAGGCGTTGTTTCGCTTCCCGGAAGATAAATCACCTCAGCAAAAGGTTCCAGGGCTCCTTTTATATATGGTATCTTATTGTCGATTATAATCTTCATTTTGAATCTCTTCTATTTCCGACTGGTTTTACTTATTATAAATGTTACTTTCTTTGCTGTCTCATTTCTATCCGGTTTGGACAATAGGAATCAATTATTACTATTTATAATAGTTTTTCACCATTTTATCCAATACCCGGTTCGTCCGGGCAGCAGATTCTCCGGTACTTACACATTTCCCAATCCCCAATAATTCGTCAACAACCTGTTTTACCATATATTGTGAGATATGTTGCGGATTTTTAAAACTTAATTTTCTTGTTCCTTCCTGGTTTTTTACAATTACATCGCTGTGGTTGAAACAAGACATACAAATTTCGCCATTTTCCCCGATTATTTGAATCGAATCCTCAACCGATTTTTCATCAACAACAAAACACCAGCTTCCTGTTCCGACAACCCCTGAATCGTGTTTCCAAAAGCCTGTTACAGTGTCTTCGGCAGGGTAGAGGCCGGCCTGGTTAACAGCCAGTCCTTTTATATCTATAATTTTGCCGAATAGAAAATCAAGGTAATCAAACTGATGCGATGCCAGATCAAAAAAATGTCCGGCTCCGCCAATTTCCGGAAATACATGCCAGTGCATTTCTTTCGGTGTTTGATTGATTTCATCAGCCTGTTTGAATAACTTAATATTTACGGCATAAGGTTTTCCGATGCTGCCTTCTTCTATTAATTCTTTAACCATTAAGAATGCTGGAAGCGTTCGCCGGTAATACGCAACCCACAATGGAACTTGCGTTTCTTTCGAAACTTTAAGCATTTCCTTGCATTCCTGATAATTTCTGGCCATAGGTTTTTCTACATAAACCGGTTTCCCAGCCTTTAATGCTTCAATGACATAAGAGGCATGAGAATCAGGAGGAGTTGCGATATAAACAGCATCAACTTCCGGATCATTAATCAATTCCGTTCCATTGTTATACCACTTTGGAACATTGTGGCGAAGCGCATATTCTCGGGCTTTTTCTGCATTTCGTCGCATAACGGCAACCAGCTTCGAGTTTTCGACTTTGTAAAAGGCCGGACCACTTTTTACTTCGGTGACATTACCAACACCTATAATGCCCCAATTAATAGTTTTTTGTTTGTCTTTAACTTTCAACTTTTATCTCTCTGTTAATCGTTCGTGGCTAATAGTCAAATCGTTCGCGGTAGGCCCACAACCCGATCGCCGGATTCGAAATGAAAAATATTTCTTCGCCATCGGCCATTCGGTTATAACCATCTTTTAATTTTCTTGGATTATACCTCGTGGTAACTTCATCAAAATCACCATAGTTGAATCCCACACTTTCAATTTCTTTCCTGGTGAGATTGTGTGATTCTTTACCCGGACAATAAGTGATGGTAAAACGTCCCTCGGAAGAACTATGAATAAGGTGGGCAGCTGCTCCCAGATTATTTTGCAGATCCTCATTTTCTGTTACCAGTTTTAAAGTATGCGGGGTGCCGAAGTAGCCGTACTTACGAATAAGTTGATCGATTTGTTTGTCTTCGCCAAATTCTCTTAATGCCGGTGCCAATACAACTAATTCTGCACCATCAGCCAGGGCCATCCGGGTGCGGTATATACTTTTATTTCCAAGCCAGGTGCTTTTAAATTCCGTTGGATCGAGCCAAACTACAGCTTTTTTGATGGGTTTTTCGACCATTTCAAAATTTACTTCGAGCGATAGTTTTGCAGCTTTATCGAACACTTCAAAATCATCGCCAATAAAAAGTCCGTAGGTTTGTAATTTGCCCTTATCATTTAGTCCAACAACTGTTTGTATATAAACGATTGGCAAATGTTTTGAGAAATTTTCTGAAGCATAATTGAAAACTTTACGCACGGGCGTGTCGGCGCGTCCCATCATTCGTTCCATGCCGTAAGCTGCTCCAATAAAATGGCTTTTATTTATGCCTTCGGCGCCACCTGTGCCAACAAAAATATTTTTATTGTAGTTGGCCATTCCAACCACTTCGTGCGGAACAACCTGTCCGATGGATAAAATAAGATCGAAATTTCCTTCTACCAGGATTTTGTTCACCTGGGCTGGCCACGAATAATCAACAGCACCTTCAGAAACTTCCTTAATAAATTCGGCCGGTACTGTTCCGAGTGTGATGACATCGTTTCTCCAATCGTGTTCACGAATCAACTCTGACGGCAATTTCCCAAACATATGGTTTATTTGTTTTGCCGTCATTGGAGTGTGCGTACCCAGGGCAGGAAGTACATCGGTTAAACGTTCTCCAAAATATTCCCATGCAGCCTCGGTTAATTCTCCGGCACGCGAAGGCAAACGGGTATAGTCAGGAGGAATTGCCAATACCTTATTTACTTTCCCCATTTTATCAAGAGCCTCGAAAAGTCCCTTTTTCAGGTCTTCGGTATTTAGGGCTGTTTCGGTTGATCCTTTCTCAAAATATAGCATACTATTATTTTTTTAAAAGCCTTTTCAGCGAATTTAGTTTATCGCTTTACACGAGCGTTCCCGCTCCAAATACTCCAAACTTGTTCTTCATCGGCAGGTTGGGCATAATCGGTTAAAAAAGTGGTAGCCATTGCTCCGGTTGCCCATCCAAATTGAGGCCACTTGCTTGCATCCCATTCTTTTAGAATTCCATAGAGCATTCCGCCAACAAAACCATCGCCACCGCCAATTCTGTCCAGCACCGTAATTTTTCGTGGTTCAACAACATGCCAATTCTCACCTTCGAGCATGATTGCTCCCCAAAGGTGTTCGTTTACGCTAATTACTTCGCGTAAGGTTGTTGCAAAAACCGATGCATTGGGAAAAGTTTCTTTCACGCGTTTAATTAACCCTTTAAAACCATCTATTTTGGCTTTAAGTCCTTCACCCCCGGCTTCAGGGCCGGCAATTCCAAAACAAAGCTGGAAATCTTCTTCATTACCAATAAGGATATCAGAAACCGTTGCAATTTCGGTAAAATCTTTTCGAAGCTGTTCATCTCTTCCTTTCCAGAAAGAGGCCCTGTAATTCAGGTCGAATGAAATTTTTGTACCATGCTTTTTTGCAGCTTTTGCAACTTCAAGACAAAACTTTGTAGTTTCGTGCGAGAGTGCGCCAATCAAACCTGACAGGTGCACAATCTGAACTCCTTCTACCCCAAAAATATGTTCCAGATCGAAATCTTTTACATTTAAAGTACGCCCGACTTCGCCCGCACGGTCGTTGAAAACGCGTGGTCCACGGCTGCCATAACCGCTGTCGGCAATATTTATCTGGTGACGATAACCCCACGGATTTCCCTGTTCCACTTCCGGACCTTCATAGTCCATGTGGCGGGC
>DASQBW010000401.1:0-6532 GCA_035635015.1 Draconibacterium sp.
GAGTACGACGCAAAAACAGTAAAAAAACGCTGGAACGAAAATACACCCGGTCAACTAACGGAAATTGTAATCGTTTTTGAAACCGTTAACAATTGGCAGGCTGATACAATAAAAGAAGTTTTTTCAGCATTTATGAACGAAAAAGAATGGGGATTTGGAGCCATTATGAATCCGCTGCGCCTGGCTCTTGTTGGCGGAAACATGGGACCCGATCTGTTTGTGATTTGCGAGCTGCTGGGTAAAGAAGAAAGCATTGCCCGCATAAAAACGGCAATCGAAAAAATATAGCAACAATTGCGATACAACACACCCGATTATAAAAAAGACGAACAACTCATTTCTGAGTTGTTCGCTTTACGGTTTAGAAAACTTATAGGTTAAAAAGGCTATTATAGTACCCCAAGCAATAAAATCTCAGGACTTACTATCAAATGCTATATTATCGGAAGCTCCCTTTAAAAAGGAAGTACCAATAATTCTGCCTTCAAACAATTGTTTTAATGTTAAGTTGTGGCGTTCCCATTTCGTAGGATATTCAGAAATAGGTTGCGCCGTGTTCTGCAAGGAAAAGGGCCAGTATAATAGTCCAAGGAGTTGCCTTGTAAATACTATTACAAGTCCCTGGCCCGTTAACCTAACAAAACAAGGTTTAGTTGAAACGATATATTTAAGTAAAAAAGGCTCTAAATGAATAGCAGGCAAGATGCTCAATAACAAGTGAGTTGCTCTGTTGTAATATTTAAGAACACACCGCTGCATATTATCGACACACATTACTACTAAAGCTTCAGAAAAAGCTGCCTGCATTTGCAGTGCTTTTAATGAAAGTAAGCGTGCGTTGCTTTTTTTAGCTGATAATATGTCAATAGTCGTAATCATCCTGCACTTAGATTTTATGAGGTATACCAGGCACCGGCACCTTAATTTCCATATCAACCGACCCCATCTCATATTTATTTGGTCCAAGTTTTTCGTTCGATGTCATCATATCTTCCCAGGTCACGCTTTCCCCCGTGTATGCAGCCGTACGCCCCATTATTGCTGTTAACGAAGACTCTGCCAACCGTTGTGCCTCATTCACAGGTGTATTTGTTCGTATTGCATTTACCAGGCTGATGTGTTCCTGCACATAAGGCGAGACTTTTACCAATCCGGTTGGCTGCCCATCCTCGTTTTTGGGATAATCATAGGTCCATTTTACCGAACCATCGGGATTATAAATGGTATTTTTACAATTGGTATATCCTTCAGTACCCACTACCAACTCACCAAACTGGTTGGCACACCCATCAATCTGACGCGAGAAACTGTGCGAGAATATTCCTTCGCCATATTTGTAGTCGATACTAAAAAAATCATACTGGTCGCCGGTAAGTCTTCTTTGGCGTCCACCAAAACCTACTGCCACCTCAGGCATTTTTCCCACAAACCAGTTTATAATATCGATGTTGTGTACAAGCGTATCAAGAATATGATCGCCAGACAACCAACAGAAGCTGTTCCAGTTGCGCAGCATGTATTCCATGTCGCTCCATCCTTCTTCACGAGTACGAAACCAAACATGTCCTTGCAGCCAAAACGCTTTAGCCGAAATTATATCGCCGATGGCGCCTGAAGCTACCTGGCGGTAAGTTTCAATATAATCGCGGCAATAGCGTCGTTGTGTTCCGGCAACAACTGACAAACCAATGTTTTCTGCCTTTTTTGCAGTCGCCATAATCTGGCGTGCTCCAACAGGATCGACACATGCTGGTTTCTCAATAAACACATGCTTTTGAGCTTGTACAGCCGCATCAAAATGTAGCGGCCTAAAATGAGGAGGAGTAGCTAAAATCACCACATCCAAATCTACTTCCAGCAAACTTTTATAGGCATCAAAACCCCAAAAACAGTTTTTTTCTGGTACTTCTATCCGATGTTTCAGCAACCTTTCACGGCAGTCTTTGACTTTGTCTTCAAAAACATCGGCAAGTGCAACTAAATGTAAGTCTTTTCCACTTGCCAAAAAGTTAAAGGCAGCACCGGTTCCCCGGTTTCCACATCCTATCAGGCCTACTTTCAATGCTTTCCCGTCCGGTGCTGTATCTAATAGTAACGGGAAGTCATAATCAACTTCTTTTGATTTATTTTTACAGGAATTCAGAGCACTCATACCAATCACTCCGGCAGCACCAATCAATGCTGATTTTTCCAGAAAATTTCTTCGTGATAGTTTATCTTTGCTCATCCTATATTGAATTGTTTCTATTTTTTTTCAATAATTCTTCATCATACTCGCACACCACCCTAAATCCAACACTTTTAACATCAGAATACCACCATTTACTCTTGGGTATCTGAGGATCGGTAACCAACCAATCTTTGGTTCTTGTATAATCTCTGCGAGCTACGCGTAAGTCTTTTGGAGAGTTTTTATACGAACCGCCACGCACAACATGTTCAGTTCCACTTATTGGTCCACTTGGATTTTGTACAATTCCATCCGGGTATTTTCCGTAAATAATCGGATCGTAGAAATCGAGACAAAACTCGGCAACATTACCCAACATATTTTTTAATCCAAATGGATTTGGCATTACTGCATCAGGCTCCTGTGTTTTATCCTGGCTGTTTAAATTTGAAATCACATAATCATTGATCGTATCAGAATTTTTGTGAAAAACTCTATATAAAAAACCACCCTTTTCAAAATCAGTAGGAGATCCTTCAAAAAAATAAGCTGTTTGTGTTCCGCCTCTGGCCGCATATTCCCATTCAGCTTCGGTTGGTAAACGGTATTTTTTACCTGTTAATTTACTCAGCCAGCGGCAATAGGTTTCTGCCGCATAATGACTCATTGTAATGGCAGGGCGTTCACCCTTTCCCCAGCCCTGATCAGGAACTCCCCATGGAGGAGTTGCTCCCGCAATACCATCAACTTCCTCATCAATTATAGCTGTTTCTTTTCTTCCTTGTGAGCTGGTTGCAGTAAAGAAAGCCAGGTATTCATTCCACGACACTTCAATTTCGGCCATCCAAAAATCATCCACTATCACATCGCGTACTGGGCCTTCATCCCAGCTTCTGTAGGGCTCATCAATCTGGCTGCCCATCTTAAACTCTCCCCCGGGAATGGCAATCATGTTGAACGAAACAGCAGTTCCCGGAATTTTTTCTACAAAATTTTCAAAGGTTTCCACCGTAGCTGGTTCATTAAATATCGCAACAGAATCTCCCGAAACTTCAATCCCTGCTATCAATCCGTCATTTTCTCTGTAATGACCCACCTCAAGATGGCACTGTACACAACCGTTATTTTCCTGATTTCGTATATACTGTATATGCTGCAAACAACCCTGCTCACTCAGATCGGCAGGAAATAGGTTAGTGTGGCATTCTAAACAGGCATCTTCGTAAACAAAACGTTTAGCGGCTTCAACCGAACGTTTGCTCGCCCAATCAATCTCCGCAGGAGCCTTAGTTGCATATGCATACAAATCATGAATTCCGTGATAAACCTTCTTTGCGATAAAAGAGGATCCATTACTTCTGGCGGGTAAATGACATTCAACACAATTTGCTGAAACACCACTTGTGGTGTTATGATGAACTGAAAGTTTCCAGCTGGTTTCCGCATGAGAATGAACATGACAAGAAATACAAAACGCATTACCTGACGTATATTCTGTCGCTCGCTTAAATAAAAGCAAAAACAGTATTAAACTCATTCCTCCTGCAATAAACAACATAAAGTGTTTTCTTTTAATCTCCTGTCCAGCCATCCAAACTTAATTACGCCACAAGTATACGCGCGCGTTATTAGTTGTTTCTTAATGTTTTAGGTAAGAACGCCTTAATCATGTCTTAATTTACTATTAATTAATTTCCTAAATGCCTGTGTAAAAAGACCTTCACCAATCTTCATTTTTCCTGAAAAAAATTTAGGTTCAATTATATTTTAATATATTTGAACCCGGGATAATAATAAATTAAGGGTCGAATCATACCGTTTGAAAAAAGTGAAATGATGATAAAAGTAAATATGAGGCTCATACTACTATCTTTTTTCGTAGCGTTTTTAGTTTTGAAAAGTAAGGCCACTGAATTTGCTGAGAACACTTTTCTTATATCGAGACTCACTCCTTCTGAATTTACGGGTGACAAATTCTGGAATTATATGCAATCTACAAACTGGAATGGTTTGGAGTTGGAATTAGTATTTGATCATACTGTTAACAACATTTTCCTTCGAGACAGCGAAATCCATTTTTCAGCTATTCTTCGGGAGTTAGGAAATGTGATTGATGAAGATGAATCGAAAATTATTCCCGTATTTATTCATTATTCAGGAGAAATCTCACAACTTGATGCTATAATAAACGCATCAGAACTGAATAATCATATCTTTTTCCTGCCACAGGGCGAACGATGGCCTTCGATGGAATACCTTGTGCAGGCCAACCGCCGGATTATATTTTTTATAGAAAGCAGTATCAGACTTCAAAGCAAAGTTCTTCATCAAACGTCTAATTATACTCTTGAGATAGCAGCAAATCAGATAACCTCTAATTCAGTCATCCTTAATAACGAATCCAATATAAACAAAGAGCTTTTTAAAATTTCAAATTTTGATCAATTGCCGGTCAATGCGCCATCTGAAATTTTTAGCAGGGAGTTGTACCCCGGGTACATCAACTATTTGCTTGAGAACTGGACAAAATATGGCAAGAAACCAAATTTCCTTTTTGTCGGAGAAAACATTTACAATTTCGCATTTATAATCGAACAATTGAACTCATTCGAGGTAATAGAAGGACAAGTGCGAACTACAGGGAAAAACCTTGATCGGGTATATTGGAAAAATGCCGAAACGTTGATTACAGGAGGTAAATTTAGCTTCCCAATTCGTGGTGGTGAAGAAATGCTCTTAACTCCTTTTGTTCCCGGCTATAATCTAATTCCATCGCAATTAACTATTACAGGCGAAATGGTTATGCCCGAGAAGTATGATATATTGGCCAATCCACTTAACCTTAATGCGGGATTGATGGCCAGCTTCTATTTTGATAATAAATTGATAAATAAGATAAATCCTGACCAGGATTTTGAAGGCGTTGGCTATTCTTTTAGCCAGGATATCGACCGCGGAAATGTGCTTCGCCTGCCCGAGGATGCAAATATTAATCTTGGAAATCCTCAGCAATATGGCCTGCCCAACAGCAGTTTTACCATAAGCTGTTTCGTAAAATTTACAGAAATTCTTGACTATGGTGACAATGCGATTTTAGGGAACGATGAAGAAGGTTACCGAAAAGGATTTCACTTGGTTCTACGCTCCGGGCATCCTTATTTTGGGCTATGGGCGAATGATTTCATGTCTGAACGGACACTGAGAAGTAACAAGTGGTATCATTTGACATGGCGATATATTCTGGAAACCGGACAACAAGCAATTTTTGTTGACGGGCAATACGTTGGGGGCTCCGACGGACACCCTCCATATTCCGGAACCAGCGATATACATATAGGCAGCGCTTATTCAGCGGGTGCCAGCCTGAGGGGATACATCGACAACCTTCGTATTTGGGACCGCCCACTCGGCAATGAAGAGATCAATCGTTTGGCACTTGACGAAGAAATTGATTATGATACTTCATCTTCTTCAACCAAACTGTTTAAGTCAACTAATATCGTTATCATTTTAATTTGTATTGCGTTGCTAAGCATTCTCCTAATCCTCATTTTCCTTCGAAAAGCAAATGCGCGAAAACAATCGATTTTAGTTGACAAGCCAGACACACCAACCAAAAATCAAATTCAACTTTTCGGGAAATTTAAAGCTGTAAATAAGGAAGACAAAGATGTAACGGACATGTTTACACCAAAAATCAAGGAACTGTTTCTATTTACCCTGATAAATACCTTGAAAAATGGAATGGGTGCTCCCATTTCAGAAATAAACAAAACACTCTGGTATGGTATTGATGCAAAAAAAGTTGCTAATAACCGTGCCGTTACACTTAATAAATTACGAAAGATTCTGGTACAATTTGATAAAATTGAGATTCATTCGAATAATGGATACTTACAACTAAAAATCTCAGAATCGTTTTTTTGCGACTACATTGAAATGTTTCATCTTTCCAAAATTCCTGAAGGGATGTCGCGATCTCAGCTGCAGTTATTCTTCCATTTGGTAAAAAAAGGCCGGTTACTAAAAGGTGCCGACTGGCCCTGGCTTGATGAAATCAGGGGATTTACCGGGAACCAGGTAATCGACAATTTGTTAAAGCTTGCCGCTGCCTATAAAAATGAAAATAGGCCAAAAGAAGTTGAAGAAGTGTCGCAACGTATTTTAGATTATGACGACATGAATGAAGAAGCACTTTACCTTCAAATTTGGGCTTTACAAGAGACAAATAACTCACACCTGGCCAAGTTTAATTTCGAATCCTTCTGTTCAAAATATGAAAATATAATGGGTGAATCCTTCTCCATGAAATTCAAAGAATTCACCCAGCATTACACCGATCAACTTTAATTAAATTTATAC
>DASQBW010000402.1:0-4759 GCA_035635015.1 Draconibacterium sp.
GGCGTAACATATAATATAGAAGCTAACGTTCCGCAAAAAAAAGGTACCATATCGAAATGTTTGTTTAGTGCCGACCGTTTACGCGACGGGAAGCTGCCAACATGTGTTTCGTCGTGCCCCAACGGAGTTTACTGGTTTGGAGACCAAAACGAGGATGCCGTTACTAACGGAACTACACACGAAACAACCAGTTTCAGCAAATTAATTAAAGACAATGCTGCATATACCTTAATGGAAGAGCTGGGTACAAAACCCCGTGTTTATTACCTGCCGCCAAAAGACAGGGCTTTCCCATTCCAGGGCGAAATTGAAGATCACCATTCATAAACCGACTAATCTTTAAACGATGGAAAAAACAAAATCGCCGGAAGAATCCCGGAAATTATTGGATAAGATAACTTTCGACCTCACCCGTTCGATTGTAAAACGCGACGAGCTCACACGTTTTTGGTATTTTATACTGATTATGTTTGCCGGTGTTGGACTGTGGGGCTGGGGAATACAAATTCGCGACGGACTGGGTGTTACCGGTATGCGCGACTACGTTTCGTGGGGAATGTACATTGCCAACTTTGTGTTTTTCGTAGCCATTAGCCTTATCGGTTTTTTAATTAGCTCTTCTTTGCACTTGTTAAAAATAAAGTGGTCGCACCCTATTTCACGCGTGGCCGAGCAGGTGGCAATTGCCGGAGTAGCTTTAGCAGGTATTATTATTATAAATGATATGGGACGCCCGGATCGCTTTCTAAACGTATTTTTACACGGACGATTCGCCTCGCCAATTATCTGGGACGTAACTGTTGTTACTACCTACCTTACAATTTCGGTATTGCTTTATTATGTTCCGCTTATCCCCGATTTGGCATTAATTCGCGACAGAGGCGGCGATGATATTCCTGCATGGAAAATGAATGTTTACAAAATTATGGCACTTGGCTGGAATGGAAATGCCGAGCAATACAAGCTGGTTTACCATGCCATGCGTATTCTTATGATCCTGATTATTCCGGTAGGTTTGTCTATCCACACCGTTACCTCTTGGTTATTCGCAGCTACATTGCGTTCAGGCTGGGATACAACCATTTTCGGACCTTACTTCGTTGCAGGTGCATTTGTTGCAGGTGCAGCAGCGGTGGTAATATTAATGTATGCTTACCGGGTTCGATACCGTTTAGGCGAATATTTCGAAGACCTGCATTTCGATTACATGGGAAAACTGCTGGTTTTTGTTTGTTTGGTTTACCTGTATTTCAACATCAACGAATTTTGGGTACCAGCCTATAAAATGAAAACCGCGGAAGGAATTCACCTGCGCAACCTTTTTGTTGGAAGCTTTGCTCCCATGTTCTGGTGGACACAAATGACAGGTTTGATTATACCGATATTTCTGATGCTTTTCAGGTTCTTCAGAAAACCGTTACCATTAACTATTATATCGGTTTTTGTACTGATTGCATCGTGGCTAAAACGTTACATTATTGTAGTTCCAACAATGGAACACCCGTTTTTGCCGGTACAAAATGTTCCTGATTATTTTAAACATTACTCACCAACGAGTATCGAGATCATGATTACCATTTTCTCGTTTGCAGCCGCACTGCTTATTATTACAGTGCTGGCAAAAATGTTTCCGGTAATTACCATTTGGGAATATGCTGAAGAAAAAGGTGTAAAAAAAGAAATCCTCTCTGAACAAAAAAATAGAAGAACATGAAGATCAAATTATTAGTTGTAGCATTATTTTTTCTTGCACAGCAGGGAATGGCTCAGGAGTGGTTGGTTCCTGAAGATCAGAAGAGTGTTCAGAATCCATCGGAATATAATCTCGATAACGTAAAAAAAGGAAAAGAAATATACTTGCGTGACTGTAAATCGTGTCACGGAGATCCGGGGAAAAACAACGGATTGCCATTAGTACCTCCCCCACCCGATTTTACAAGCGACGTGATGCAAGCCAACACCGATGGCGAATTGTTCTATAAAATTACGCACGGACGTGGTGGTATGCCGCAATTCGAAACCACCATTTCGGAAGACGACCGCTGGCGTTTGGTAAACTACATTCGCAACTTCAATCCAGAAAATGAACCGGTACTGGTGGAAGAACCGCCCAAAAAAGCTAAGATTTTGGCTTCGGTAAATGAAGAAGAACGCAGAGTGGAAGTATTTGCCGAGTACCAGGATAAGGACAGTAACTATGTAGTACTGGCCGAAACGCCAATTTCAATTGGTGCTAAAAAAGCTTTCGGAACGCTACCCATTGGGCAGGTACTTAGCAACGAAGAAGGACGTGCAGAATACAATATTCCTGAAAGCCTGATTGGCGACGAACAGGGAATGGTAACGCTGGTTATTGATTTGGGTGAAGGTTTTATTACCGACAATGTTGTGCTCGACGCCGCAAAAGTTGGCCAGCCAAAACCAACTCCAAAACTGATACAAAAAGATGTGCTTTGGTCGACTAACGAAAATATACAAGTCTGGCTATTGCTGTCGTACCTGGCAGCTGTTTTGGGTGCATGGGGAACTATTGGCTATGTTGTATTTCAGATTTTTAAAATTAAACGTGCCGGCAAACAGTAACAAATGAATATTTTCTATCTGCTTATAGGAGTCAGTTTACTGGTGGCACTCATTTTCTTGGGCGCATTTATATGGTCGGTTCGATCGGGCCAGTATGACGACAGTGAAACTCCATCGATGCGGATACTTTTTGATGACGATGAATTAGAGTCAGAATCAGATACCATTGAAGAAAAAAAGAATAATAAAAAATAATTATCCAACTCATGGAAAATCAAAAATTTAATTACGACAACAAAATAGTCAAGTTGTTTATTCTGGCTACACTGGTTTGGGGTGTTGTTGGCGTACTGGTAGGTATTCTTGCTGCGGCACAGCTCGCCTTTCCGGTATTCAACTTTGGTCTCGAATTTACCACTTTCGGAAGGGTGAGGCCGCTACATACCAATGCCATTATTTTTGCATTTGTAGGAAATGCCATTTTTGCCGGCGTTTATTACTCCATGCAGAAATTGCTTAAAACCCGAATGTTTAGCGACACTTTAAGCAAGATTAACTTTTGGGGCTGGCAACTTATAATTGTACTGGCAGCCGTTACGCTACTGGCGGGATTTACTACCTCGAAAGAATACGCCGAACTGGAATGGCCAATTGATATTTTGATTACCATTATTTGGGTGGTTTTTGGTTGGAACATGATCGGGACAATTGTTGTTCGCCGTGTTCAGCACATTTATGCAGCCATCTGGTGGTACCTGGCAACTTTCCTTGGCGTGGCCATGTTGCACGTGGTAAACTCTTTTGAACTGCCTATTTCGCTTTTTAAAAGTTACTCCATTTATGCCGGTGCACAAGATGCAGTTGTTCAGTGGTGGTACGGACACAATGCCGTGGCATTTTTCCTTACAACTCCGTTTTTGGGCTTAATGTATTATTACCTGCCTAAAGCGGCTAACCGCCCCATTTATTCGTACAAACTGTCGATCATTCACTTTTGGTCGCTTATATTTTTATACATGTGGGCAGGGCCACACCACTTGTTATACCAGGCTTTACCCGATTGGGCACAAGCTTTAGGTGTAACTTTCTCGATAATGCTTATCGCTCCAAGTTGGGGTGGTATGATAAACGGTCTGCTTACTTTGCGTGGCGCCTGGGATCGTGTTCGCGACAGTGCCGCACTAAAGTTTATGGTTGTGGCCGTAACGGCTTATGGTATGTCAACCTTCGAGGGGCCCATGATGTCGCTGAAATCAGTAAACCAAATTACGCACTTTACCGACTGGACTATCGCTCACGTACACATTGCTGGTATGGGGTGGAACGGAGGTCTTGTATTTGGTATGCTGTACTGGCTGGTTCCAAAACTGTTTAAAACAAAATTATTCTCTGAAAAATTAGCGAATACGCACTTCTGGTTGTCAACGCTGGCAATTTTAATTTATGCCATACCGCTTTATTGGGCAGCCGTTACCCAGTGGCTAATGTGGAGAAATTATACCGACGAAGGTTTCCTCCAATATCCGAATTTCCTGGAAACAGTAACACAGCTGATACCGATGTACATGGCTCGTGTTGCTGCCGGAATTCTCTTCCTGGTTGGATTCTTAATTTTGGTTTACAACCTGGCAATAACAATGGCTGCCGGAAGTTTTGTTAACGACGAAGCTGCCGAAGCACCTGCCCTTGTACTGGCCGGATCACGTAACCCGATGAAAGAAACTTTTCACCGCTGGATGGAAAGAAAAGGTGTTCGTTTCTCCATTCTGGTATTTATTGCGCTTGCAATTGGTGGTGCTGTTGAGATTATTCCGATGATATTTATAAAATCGAACGTACCAACCATCGAATCGGTAAAACCATATACCCCTCTTGAGCTTGAAGGCCGCGACCTGTATATAAAAGAAGGTTGTTATGTGTGTCACTCGCAAATGGTTCGCCCGTTCCGTTGGGAAACCGATCGTTATGGCGAATACTCAAAAATCGGAGAATTCGTTTACGACTATCCGTTCCAGTGGGGATCGAAACGTACCGGTCCCGATTTGGCACGTGCCGGAGTGGTTGGCGGACCGATGTACAAAAATGCGGCATGGCACTTCAACCATTTTATGGATCCGCAAAAGATGAACGAACAGTCGATAATGCCGAATTATGCCTGGCTGGCGGTTAAAAACACCGATCTTTCGCAAACACCGAAAAAGATCAGGGCCATGCAAACACTGGGCGTTCCTTACCC
>DASQBW010000403.1:0-5812 GCA_035635015.1 Draconibacterium sp.
GTTATCGGACAGGAGGAAGCGATTACAAAAATAGTAAAAGCCATTCAGCGTAACCGCGCAGGTTTGAAAGATCCGAACCGCCCCATTGGAACATTTATTTTTCTGGGACCAACGGGCGTTGGAAAAACCCAATTGGCGAAGGTGCTAACCAAGTATTTGTTCGACAACCTTGATTCGCTTATACGAATTGACATGAGTGAATACATGGAGAAATTTGCCGTATCGAGACTGGTTGGTGCGCCTCCGGGATATGTAGGTTATGAAGAAGGTGGACAGCTCACCGAAAAAGTGAGAAGAAAACCTTACTCGGTTGTATTGCTCGATGAAATTGAAAAGGCTCACCCTGACGTATTCAATATCTTGCTGCAATTGATGGATGAAGGTCGGTTAACTGACAGTTTGGGACGAAATGTTGATTTCAGAAACACGATTATTATCATGACATCAAACATTGGTTCAAGGCAATTAAAGGATTTTGGACGTGGTGTTGGATTTTCAACCGCAAAAACTCCGGAAGAAGAAAACGAACATACAAAATACATCATTCAAAAGGCTTTAAAAAAGGCATTTGCACCTGAGTTTCTAAACCGGATTGATGATGTGGTAATGTTTAACCAATTAGAGAAACAACATATCCACAGTATTATTGATATTGAAATTGAGGATTTGTATAAACGTGTTGAATCGCTGAATTACAAACTTAAAATATCTCCAGCAGCCAAAGATTTTATTGCAGAGAAAGGATATGATCCTCAATTTGGAGCACGGCCACTTAAACGAGCCATTCAGAAATACCTGGAAGACGAGATGGCAGAAATAATTATTAAAGCATCTATAACGGAAGGAGATACTATCTCTGTTGGTTTTGATAAAAAAAATGAAAAACTTCAGATGCGGATATTATCAAACAAAAAGGCGTTGAAAGAATAAACAATATAAGAAAGGGGGGTTGATCACCTCCTTTTTTTATGGCTTATAATTAAATACCAGTATGGCGATATCGTCTGATTGTTTCGATTTTCCCCGATAGATTTCTAAACTCTTCTCAATTCGTTTAACCAATTCATTTGGCTGGTATCCTGCCAATGATCTAAGATTTTCCTCAAATTGATCTTTTCCGTAATGAACGTTATCCTCGTTCTGTAATTCAGTAACTCCGTCGGTATATAGAATCAGGCTGTCATTATTATCCAGCTTAATTTGTGCTGAGTTGTATTTTTTATCCTGATATAAACCTAAGGGTAAACCGTGTGATTGATCAAGTTCAATTAATTCTCCATTAGGTTTTAATATATAACCGGGTGTATGGGCTGCATTACAATATTCCAACACACCGGTTTTAATATTAAAAACACCAAGAAACAGCGTTAAAAAAAATTGATGCTGATTCGTTGTACATAAAACTTCGTTGGCCTTTCTGACAATTAGCCCCGCATCAGGTTTTAGTGCATTTATTTTAATGGTTGTTTGTGCAATACTCATGAAAAATGCTGCAGGCACACCTTTCCCCGATACGTCTCCAATTGTTAACCCCAGGTTTTCATCATCTATAAAAAAATAATCGAACAAGTCACCACTTACTCCTCTTGCAGGAACGTAGGTAGCATAAAGATCGATGTCTGACCGGTTGGGAAATGCAGGAAAATTCATTTTAATAAAACTTTGCTGTATTTCCGATGCTTGTTGAATATCTTCCTGTCGTTGCTGTTTTTTTCTATCCTCTTCGGTCTGTGTTTGCAGGTATTTCTCATACCACGATTTCATAAAATTTAAACTCTCGGTAACCTGAATAACTTCATTTTCAGTAATGTTTTTGTAAGCTCCGGCCAGGTTGCTAAAGCGTTTTAATTGTTTGGTAACTAGGCTCAGTGGTTGTATTTGGCGGTTAATGATATAGGTTACCACAAGATAGATAACCAGTATACCCAAAACCGAAAAGAATAACATTTGCAGCACCGGTAGGTACAAAGGTTCAAACAACTCTTTATACGGTAATACTGATACTAAAATCCAACCACATTGTTCTACAGGTGTGTAGTAAACCAGGGCTTTCTCATAGTTGAATAATTCAGGATAGGAAATAAGTGTCCCCGCTTTTTCTGATTTCAATATACTTTCTAAAGATCCATATTCTCCATTGTAAACCTTATTAGATATCTCATAAATACTTTTGTTCAATATCCATTCCTCATTTGGATGCGTAATATATACACCTTGTTTT
Organism: Draconibacterium sp.; assembly: GCA_035635015.1. GTDB lineage: Bacteria > Bacteroidota > Bacteroidia > Bacteroidales > Prolixibacteraceae > Draconibacterium. The sequence goes on from DASQBW010000403.1 coordinate 2,222, forward strand.
GAGAGTAAATAGGCAAAACCGCCCTGCCCTATTTTTAATCCGTTCACTTCTTCATTTAAATCGTCTAACGAAAGCTCACAATATACTTTGCCAACCTGGCTTTTCAAGCCTGATTCATCTGTTATTCCTATAGGAGTATTATAGGTCGCTACCACTACATTGCTGCGTTCACAAAGATAAGGTTCAGACCAGCCGGCAGTATTTTGCGTACTCAGCTGGCCAATTTCTTTGTGTGCAGTAGGTGTATTGATTTGCTCTCCTCTGAATAACACTGTGGAATCTTCCTCTTGTAGTGCAAGATAGTACCAATCAGGCAAGTTGATAACTGATGAGTCGATTTGAACATAGATGGCATTTATAAATGAATATTTATCAACTAAACTTTTTATGAAAAAATCGGCATGATCCTGTTGACTATAAAAAATAATCTGGTCTGCAACATTCCCGGCGATTTCAGAGGTAGTAAGAACGTGGCGCCTTACACTGCCATTTACCTCCGAACTTTGTGTTATAGCCTTATTCGTAACACTCTCTTTAATAAGTGTTTGATTAAATAAGAAAAATATTCCGATGAAGGCAATAAAAACACCTATTACAGACAGGGAGATATAAACACTTAGTTGGTATGCGATAGATTTGTTTAGCATACTGTCATAATTTAGACCGATATTTTCAATTTACGCATTATTTTCAACAAGCACAGCATCATGTTTAAAATTTAACCATTTGCGGGTGCCTTTAAACTTGCAGGTAAATGATGCTAATTCAGCTGCTTTAGCAAGTGCTGAATGAAACTCGGCTTTTATTAAAAAATAATAACAAAATGCTCCATGAAGAAAATCTCCTGCGCCAAGTGTATCCTCTATCTCTATTTGCGGAACCTTAATACTACTCTTCTCTCCTTTTGAAAAATATGCAATTTCGCCTGCTCCATTTGAAATTGCAACAGACTTCACATTTTTTGAAAGCATAAAATCAAACAGCTCTTTCTGAGACATGCAGTTTGGCGGCATAAAATCAGCCGAACATATCGCAATGTCAATATAGTTAAGCAGCTCCGCAAATTGAGGTTTCCAGCTTCCACAATCAGAAACCACCATTATGCCGCGTTCTTTACAAATCTTGGCACATTCGAGACTGAATTCCGGATAAAAACCATCGATTAGCAACAACCGTGGTTCTGACAGATCTATCAATTTTTGTGGTGAGATTGTACTTTCGATTTCTTTTGGATTATGTGTTACAATTGTACGATCGCCATTGTTCGATGTTAACACAGTGGCCAAAATCGTTTCGAATTCCTGCCCGTACGCAAGGTCGAAATGATCGACTCCTACACTGTTGAGATCCTGGTCGATAAAAGATGAAAAAGCATTCAAACCAGCCGGACTGGCAAGTGTTGCGCCTTTGTTCAGGTACGCAAATGCAACAGCTGCATTGGTTGCCGGACCACCAACTAAAATATCAGGAATATCAGTTTTTATTTTGGTATTAGAAACCGGGATATCATCTATAAAGTATTGGATATCAATTGTAGTTAAACCTACAAATAAGGCCTTTTGTTTCATTGCATACAAAGAAACAAAAAAAGCAGCCTGAACAGGCAGCTTTTTCTATATTTTATCAAAATTCTATCATGTGTTCATTGCACCGCAAACGGTTATTACCTGTCCGCTTACATACGACGATAAGTCAGAGGCAAGGAATGTTGCAACTCCTGCTACTTCTTCCGGCGTTCCACCTCTTTTTAAAGGAATTGAAGCTTCCCATGCTTTACGTGCTTCTTCCGGAATTTTACCTGTCATTTCAGTAATAATAAATCCAGGTGCTATAGCATTTGAACGAACACCACGAGAACCCAGTTCGCGCGCTACCGATTTGGTAAAACCAATAATTCCGGCTTTTGAGGCCGAGTAGTTGGCCTGTCCTGCATTACCGCTAACACCAACAACCGAACTCAAGTTAATAATCGAACCTGACCGTTGTTTTAACATGGTGCGCTGAGCTGCCTTTGTAAAGTTAAATACCGATTTCAGGTTTACATTAATTACCGCATCCCACTGGTCTTCAGTCATTCGCATTAACAACGTATCTTTAGTAATACCTGCGTTATTTACCAAAACATCAATGCGGCCAAATTCTTTTACAATTTCGTTTACAACCCGGTCGGTATCTTCAAAATTACTTGCATCAGAAGCATATCCTTTGGCTTTAACACCATAAGATAATAATTCCTGTTCCGTGGCTTTCATATTGTCATCTTCAAAAAGATCGGTAAAGGCAACATCGCACCCTTCCTGTGCATACTTTACAGCAATTGCTTTACCTATTCCGCGAGACGCGCCGGTAATGATCGCTGTTTTTCCTTCAAGTAATTTCATTCGTTTATATTTTTAATTAAATTGGCAGATCAGGTTAAATCATAACTAAGATTTAAAACTGTTGCCATCATATTTGAATTGGTAGCGCAAATATATATTTTCTTCAAGTTATACGGAAAATGAACTGTAGATTAATTGTTTTCGGGGCAAAGTATCTTGCTGTTCATCACAAACTTCAAACATTTGGGTGAAAAATTCAAAACAGCAATTGCTCTAATTGTAATAGTATTTCGGCTGCTTTGCCTTTTAAATGAATATCGGTAATTGCCGATGTAAAAATAGTTTCTTCAGGATTGATCTCGATTATTGTGGCTCCTGCTTGCTTAGCTGTGCGAGGCACATACGATGCAGGAGTAACCTCCCCGGTAGAGCCAACAATAATGCACACTTCAGCTTTTTCAGCTGTTGCGAATGAGTCAGCATAGGCATCCTGAGGAATTCCTTCGCCAAAGAATATAAAGTCGGGTTTCAATATTTCTCCGTCATTTTTGCATGTTGGAGGAATTTTATTGAAATCAATATCCTTGGTATCATAAACCTGACCACATTTCAGGCATTTAAGTTTTTTTGAATTGCCATGAAACTCAAAAACTGTTCTACTTCCTGCTTCGTAATGTAAATTATCGATGTTCTGGGTAACAACTGCGTTTAAGATCTTGTTACTTTCCATTTTTGCCAGTACCCGGTGCGCATCGTTGGGTTCTGCTTTAGCAAAAAAATCGTAAAATATTTCACGAATATACTCCCAGCAATTTTCCGGATTATTCAGAAAATATCGTAAATCCAACACCTGCGGATCGTATTTATTCCAAAGTCCGTGTTCACCTCTGAATGGTGGGATTCCACTCTCAACCGAAATTCCTGCACCGGTAAAAGCGATGGTGAATTTTGATTCCTTAATTATTTTTGCGGATTCTTTTAGAAGCAGTTCCATGACTTAATGAATTTCGATAAATATATTCAAATGTCGTCATTAGTCGAAAATTTCTCTAATTTCTTCTTCAAAAATTTCTTCCTGTTTTTCAATTGCTTTCCGGTACGGCTCAAAGTATTTTATCTTAACATCGTAATCCTCAATACATTCTTTAATTTTATCGCCAATTTGTTTGATCTGCTGCTCGTCATCCTCAAATTTATACTCATCATCAATCGGAATATCTATCTGGTTTTTTGCGGCTCCCTGCTTCCCGGTAATTACACAATTATACAA
>DASQBW010000404.1:0-1979 GCA_035635015.1 Draconibacterium sp.
AGATAATTAACCGTGCCCGAAAGATTAACAAACAGAATATTGAAACCGTACAAAAAATTGCCTTTCTGCTTGGAGAAAACGCGGCCGAAACCGAAGAGCTTTTAAATTCCATAATTGAAACCTACCGGTATGGTGACAACAACAAATCCTGATTATCATGTTGAAATAGAGATCCAGCAAAAACGTCCGAAGGGAGAAATTGCATGTGGCGATGTATTTCAATCGAGTATCATTCGGGATGAAAGCCGCACAATACTGGTTTTGAGCGACGGTATCGGCCACGGAATAAAGGCAAGCGTTTTGGCCACTTTAACAGCTACAATGGCATTAAAGTATTCCATGCTTCATACCAGGCCGGAAGTTGCAGCGCGCATTATCATGGAAACCCTTCCGAAAAGCAGTGATGGCAAAGAGAGTTACGCTACTTTTACAATAATTGAGCTCGACGATGAAGGACAGGTTAGAATTGTAAATTACGACAGCCCAAGAATACTGGTGATACGTAATGGCATTGTAATGGACGGCAAGGAATATGAGCTGACCATTGAAGGAAAAGAAAACAAGGGCAAAGTGCTGAATTGCAAGGAGTTTGTAGCACGAAAAGAAGACCGGATAATTTTTATGTCGGACGGTGTTACTCAATCGGGCCTGGGAAACCGGCGTTACCCTCTTGGTTGGGGAATTGAAAATGTAGAAGAATTTGCCCTCAACCAGATACAACGTATGCCCGATATTTCGGCTACAAAACTGGCACGCAAAATAATTAACCAGGCAGTAATGAACGATGCGTTTTCGGTGAAGGATGACACAAGCTGTGGAGTAATGTATTTTCGCGAACCACGCAAGTTTATGCTGATTACCGGGCCACCATTTTACAAAATTAAAGATTTCGACTTTGTTGGCCGTATTCAGGGTTTTGAGGGAAAGAAAATTATTTGTGGCGGTACAACAGCAGAAATTATTGCACGAGAACTAAATTTAAGCGTTGAAATTCAACACGGAAACAAAAACCTTGAAGCGTTGCCGCCAAGTGCAAAAATGCAGGGATTTGAAATGGTAACAGAAGGAATCCTCACCCTTGGGAAAGTGGAAGAGTTGCTCGAAAACTACGATAGTGACACCCGTTTACACGATAGTACACCGGAGAAAATAGTTAAACTATTTTTGCAACACGATGATATTGAAATAATTGTAGGTACCAGAATTAACTGGGCACACCAGGACCCGGAACAACCCATCGAGCTCGAACTTCGGAAGTTTGTTGTAAAACGTATTGTAAAATTACTGGTACACAGGTTCTTTAAAAAAGTAAAGATCGAATACGTGTAAAAAAATATGCCCCAAAAACACATCCATACTCAAATGATTTCGTATAACTGACGTACGATAACACCAGAGCATTAACATAGTTTAGCGTTTTTTAGTGGGATTTCTATATTCATTTTCCGAACTTGTATTAAACACTATCAAGTTATGAAAACACTATTCAGCATATTTTTTCTACTCTTGGTTATTACTTCATCGGGGCAACTAAAAAAGTTCTTACTTGAAGGCCAGGTCGTTGACCAGGAAAATAATCCCATAAGTGATGTATATGTTGTTAATACCGACAACCACACTGCAGACATCAGTCGTGAAAACGGGGAATTTTCAATGATGGTTTCTCATGGCGATACACTAGTGCTTTCTCATATATCGTATTTCAGAAAGATGGTATCAGGATATGCTTTGCTGATCAATCCGAAAGTTGAAATGATCTCACAGGATGTTGACATACCAGAGATTGTAGTATCACCCAATCAGCCAACTAATGCTGAACGTGCCGGTGAAAACATTCATCAAATAGATTGGGATCGCCGCCCTCTACCCGAAGATAATTTTACCGAATCTGAACGGTTGGAGCAGGCTGCTATTGCCAACAACAGAGTACGACGCTCCGAGGCCGCATACTTAAGTATTTTTGAGTTCTCACCTTCTGA
>DASQBW010000405.1:0-1549 GCA_035635015.1 Draconibacterium sp.
GGGAAACAGGTTCGTAAAATGGTAGTCGATAATACAGGTGTTACTCCTGAAAATTTAAGGCCTGAACGACGATTGAATGAAGTAAAAAAAGAACTTAAACGTGCTAATAAAGCACTAAATAAAGGAGGGAAAAAGAAATAAGTACAAACACCTCTTCCGGGAAGGAATAACCTTGCCGGGTGTGGCAGAGCGGTTTATTGCAACGGCCTTAAAAGCCGTCGAACGTTAATTCGTTCCATGGGTTCGAATCCCATCGCCTCCGCAAGAAAGGTTCCTTAATTGGAACCTTTCTCATTTTGTAGTACTATCTTGCCATGCAAATTTAGTATATTGATAATTTTAGTACATCGCCTTGCATTTTGCAGCCCATTTTTTACTTAGAGGTTATTCGGCCAGTTGGCTAATAACTAGCATTCTTCGGCATTTTGTTTATGGTTTTGCCAATTCTTCTACCTTCCCAACTTTATAAAAAATTTCTTACATTTGGTTGAAACTAAAATTATTAACCTTTAATCTATTTTTCGATGGCAATATCTACGTGTCCTAAATGTAGCTCTTCCAGTTTTGAAGTGAAAATCCAATCTCCAAGTGGATCTAATTACAAAGTAGCATTTATTCAATGTAGTTCCTGCGGGTGTGTTGTTGGAGCGCAGGAGTATTATAATGTTGGAACACTTGTTAAAGATTTAGAAAAGAAAGTTGATGCATTAAGTATGAAGATCAGTGGCTTAAGTTCTGTAAACAACAATATGAATATCATTAATAATAACGTTTTAGAAATTCAGAGACAAATCAGAAATCTTAAATGAAGTTAACCTCCCCTAGCGCAGATTTAACCCCTCGCCCTAACCAAATGCAATAAAATCTTATACATCTATTAAATAACTAATTAAAGAAAAGGCCCGGAAATCCGGGCCTTTTCACACATTTGTTAATCCTTAAAACGTATCGACAATTAACTGTCCACAATAACGCGTGCAGCGAGGTATCCGTTGTAAAACGCCGGATCGCGTCGCTTAAACAAGCTCATTACTTTGTCCAGTTTGTTATCCAAAATAGTATCGGCCTCTTCAAAAAGCAGTTCCAGGCTTTTTGTTGCTTCTACCGATGCAATTTTGTAGGCCCGTGGCTGTCCATTAATGGCCAAAAACTCATCAAAATCGGTTTTTAAGCCCTCTACCTGTTCGCGGGCAACACCGTATTCTGTTGTCAGCACTTCAATATTGGCTTCTACGGCTTCAATAATAGCCTTAATAGCCGGAATAAAATCGGCATTTCGCAGCCGGTACAGCCCGGTGTACGAAGCACTCATTTTAACCCGAAGCTTTTCGTCGCCGGTAATCATAGCAAAAGCTTCCACACTGTCGTTTAGAATGTCGGCCTTTTCGGCCACCACACTTTTAATTTGTGTTTTGGTTTTACCCAAAAATACCTGCGCTTGCTGTTGCGCATACTGCACTGTTTCAATTTGGGTAATTACGGCTGTAAACGCATTTTTAAACTCGCCAACTTTAGGGATGGATGCCCAAATTGCCGACTTACTGTCGAG
>DASQBW010000406.1:0-5029 GCA_035635015.1 Draconibacterium sp.
GATTTAGGAGAGAGCACATTTCAGCAAGTAGTGAACTGTGATGAGAATATGCACCGGACTAAATATATTTAATGGCTTCTTTAACCCTCATATTTTCTTTGATGTTTCTGGCCTTTGCCAATTGATTACAAACAGTGATAATACCATTCCCAAGTACATCCTGTCCACTAAAAATCTCTGCACTCTTGCAGTCTACTGTACATGCAAGTATTCCTGCATCACTCAGAGATTCAAGACTTTTTACACCTGCATTGTTTTTACCGATTCCTGCATCATTAAAAAACACAGCTTTAACGCGGTATTTCTGTGCATAATCCCCTGCGCTCAAACCGCCATGTGAACCACACACCACTATATCTCCTGAATTGTTCTCGTTTAAGAATGTTATACTGTCGGTTACAGTGATAGCCACTCCATCAACTTGTGTTTGCGTTTGTTTTTTTAAATCCCCTGTGCTGCTATTATTCTCTATGTCATTACCAATAGAAGACTCAAAATTCTTACTTTTTTGAGACGACAGAGTCTGCCTGAGAACAGGGATAATTTTAGTAACTGCTTCTTGCACAGAATCACCAATTTGTATTCCGGCGGCTTTCGCCTTGGGGCTGGCGTGACTTATAATTCCGCTCTCCCAGGTATCGCAGGAAATACCAATCTCAGCACTATCGTGATCGACAGCACAGGATAGAATATTCTCAGCCTCGTAATGTATGAGACCTCTGATGCCTGCCTGATTTTTTCCTATACCTGCATTGTTAAGAAAAACAGCTTTTACACGACAGTTTTTTACTTGTCTGGCAAGATTCCTGTTGCCTCCGCAATGAGATCCGCAGACAAGAATTGGACTTGTATTGCCAACTTGTAAATCACCTAAACTATCCAGCAGTATTACTCCTTCAGGTAATTCCATTCTCTTTCTTTATGGCTTAACAACAACTAACTACTGATTCTTTAGCTGTGAGTTCACCCTGGGCAATCTTCGTTCCCATTTCGTATGCTTTTATATTTCCCTCAACAAACTTTGCAGGAACGCTTTCCCTGACTATTTGAATCATCTCGTCGTGCGAATAGCCTCTGAACTCAGCATAATAACCCAGCATAACAACATTCATCATTTTGTTGATATCAAAATCCGGGTGCTTGTGCTCATCGGGATCGACAATAAATGTCTTATTCTCCGCTCGCTTTATCATTTCTGTTTTCGATTCAGGTAAATCTTTTTGCAGTCGTTTGTTTATGCTAGTCGGGGTTAACTCATAGGTGCTTGTAAAAATAACGCCATCTTCTTTCAGACAATGTAAGAACCGTAGTGTTTCCGTTTGTTCAAAAGATATAACATAATCTACATCTCCTGCTTTAATAAAGGGCGACAATACGGGTTTGTTTGAGTAGCGAAAATGACTTTCGACACCACCACCACGTTGACCTAAGCCAATCACATCTGATATTTTCAACTCATACCCAAGTTTCATATAAAACTTGCTTAACAGGGTACTAAAAAGGAGAATTCCTTGTCCTCCAACACCAGCAATTATAATGTTTTTTCCTGTGTCTTGCATTTTTAATTTTTTATGGCGTCAAACTTACATGCAGTAGAACATAGTCCGCATCCCGTGCAAATATCTTCGTTGATAACTATTTCAACTGATCCATCCTCTGCTTTTTTACTCTCAATCGCTAAACATCCTACGTCAATACATTTTCTACATTTAGTGCATTGATCCTGATCAATATAACTTGGGGCACTTTTAGGCAACTTGAATTTTGTAACACATGGTTTTTTAACAATTACCACAGAATTTGTCTCTGCATTAACCGCGTTGAGTATAGCTTCTTCCAGGCTTTCTATATCGTATGGATCTACGGTTACAATATCTTCAACGCCAATGGCTTCACATACTTTGGCAATATCCAGTTTGTTTTCAGCTTTGTAATTAAACCCAAACTCACTGGAAGCTACACTCTGACCACCGGTCATGGCAAGGCAGCTGTTATCAGCAATAATCACTGTTGACTGACTATTATTGTATATCAGGTTCATCAGTCCGTTGATCCCGGTTGACCAAAAACCGCCATCGCCGATCATGGCAACAAAATTTTCCTTATTTTCTTTGGCGATGTTGTAACCATGAGCCAGTGCAATGCTTGAGCCCATGCATTTTTGCAAAGAATAAGACTCCATATGAGGGAAGCAACCTATCAGTCCACAGGTAACATCGGCAGCCGCCTTAATTTTATGTTTCCTTAATATTTGGGAAATGAAGGTGTGAGAACATCCGGCACAAGCAACAGGTAATCTGAACGGAACATCTTCCATGGAAATTCTCTTAGCTGCGTCCGGCACAAGTCGTTCCTCTATGATATCCGGAGTAAAACGCATCATTTCGGGGAATTTGGGGAATAATTCTTTCCCTGTTACGGCAATTCCAAGATCCTTGATGTTCTTTTCCAGAATATCATGGCCATCTTCAATCACATAGAGTTTCTCCACGTGTCCGGCCAATTCCCGAATCAGCTTTTCCGGAAGAGGCATAACAAGTCCCAGTTTTAAAACCGAGGCTTCAGGTAATACTTCTTTTACGTAATAGTAAGGAGTTCCTGCTGTAATTACCCCTATTTTTTTATCGTTCAACTCCAGTTTGTTAATATCAAAGTTATTGCTGTCGCCAGCCAGGCGCTTCATTTGCGCCGGAAAATCATGAAAGCATTTAGTTAATTTTGGATGCTCAGAGCCTTTTGCCTTCATCATTATGGTGGTCATTATAACCTTACTGAAACTTACAGGGTATTTTTCTCTGCATTTCACTTCGTACGTGTAGTCCTCATCAACAACAACCTTACTGGTTGTCTTACATATCACAGATGTAATTTTAAGTATAACCGGAGTACTGTATTCTTCACTAATCTCGAAAGCTCTAACCATTAGATCTTTGGCCTCCTGACTATCACTTGGCTCCAGTACCGGGATGTTAAACATATTCCCATAGTGGCGAACATCATTATAATCATCACCCGCAATACGCCCCACATCATCGCCAACCACCAATACCAGGCCGCCATTGATCTGACTTCCGGCAGCTCCACCCAGTGCGTCTGCTGCTACATGCAAACCCACGGTTTTCATTATGGCCAGGCTACGATAACCTGCAAATGAAGCTCCGATCGCCACTTCTAATCCCACTTTTTCATTGGTCGACCATTCACAATAAATTTCCGGGTATTTATGCTTGGTATAATCCATTACCTCAGTGGAAGGTGTACCCGGGAATCCCGCAGCAACTTTCACACCTGCTTCAAAGGCACCTCTGGCAACTGCCTCGTTACCGTTCATCATCTGCATTTTAACAGTCTCAATAGCTATCTCCATCATTCAAAAGTGATTCCTCTTTAAAGCGAGGAAAATTATAAATCATAAGTAAATTCGGGCAAAAATAGATTAATTATAGTTTCATCAAAACTTTTACTAACATTTTGATAGGCATTACAAGTTTTTTGCAATAAATGTTGCAAAATCAACAGCATAATTTAAGGTCAAAAGTTGCCATGAAAGATCAGACTGGCATGACTGAGTAATTTATGAAATAAGGTTCCTGGGGCTGGAAAAATGTTCGTCAACGGTCACTGGCATGTCTCGTATCTTTGGTTTGAGCATTGGCTTTTTATAACTATGACGATATGCAATGTGTTAAGCTTACATTTTTTATATTTCTTCCATTTAAAAAGCGGTCGTTTTGAATTCAGTCCGCTGTCCCAAACTGGCACTTAAAACCGTCCCTCTATTTCAGGAATAAACCATATTTCCCTGAAAAACAACACTCTGAAACACAACAATTACTCTTTTGTGATGTTTCTGTGATAAACCCAAACTACCTTTAGACTGTTCATCTAAGAAAACAAAAGCATGGAAAAAGCATTGATCATTGAAGACGACAAGGATATTTCCGAATTGGTAGCTATTCACCTCTCCGATATGGATCTGGAAGTTGACAAGGCTTTCGACGGAAAAGACGGTTTAATGAAAGCGCTGAATAACCCCTACCGCTTTATTTTGCTTGATCTCCGACTTCCGTTAATGGACGGTTTTGAGATTTGTAAACGGCTACGAATGGAAAAGGTAAATACGCCAATATTAATGCTCACTTCCAAATCGGAAGAGATCGATAAGGTACTCGGGCTTGAAATGGGTGCCGACGATTACATTTCGAAACCTTTTGGTATTCGTGAGCTTTTGGCACGGATAAAAGCCGTGCTCCGGCGTTACGATGCATCGCACAACGGGAATGAGACCGAGGAAAAAGAATTTCGTTTCGATGACCTTTATATTAATGTAGGCATGCGTATTGTTGAACTAAACGGAACCCGGATTGAGCTTTCGCCAAAAGAATTCGATCTGTTGATTCATCTGGCTTCGCACCCCGGCAGAACGTACACCAGAATGCAGTTGCTCAACCAAATTTGGGGCTACGAGTTTGAAGGATTTGAGCACACTGTAAACTCGCATATTAACCGTTTACGCTCGAAGATTGAAACCGATATGAACGAACCGCAATACATTCTTACAACCTGGGGAGTTGGTTATAAATTCAGAGAAAATTAAAACGAACCATTATGAAAACAAAGATATTTAACCGATTATACTTGCAGGTATCAGCTATATTTTTGCTGGTGCTTTTTATGTTTACGGCTATTGCGCTGTATATTTCGGTACAATCATCGGCCAAATATTCGGTAGAGGTTAACCAACGCCTGAATCGCAACCTGGCCACCAGCACTGTGGAGGTTATTCAGCCGCTGATGAAAGACGACATTGCCAGCGATGAAGCCATTGCCGACATCATGCACTCGATGATGGTGATCAACCCGATTGTTGAAGTTTATCTGCTTGATCCAAATGGCAAGATACTGAATTACGTGGCGCCCGAGAAAGTGGTGAAACTCGAAGAGGTAAACCTTGCACCCATTAAAGAGTTTATTGCCGATCCGGATCACAGTATTATTTATGGCGACGATCCGCGAAACCCGGGTGAAT
>DASQBW010000407.1:0-4503 GCA_035635015.1 Draconibacterium sp.
GCTGGTGCTGACGGAAGTGGCGTGTTACCGTTCCGTGAGCTGCTTCGGCTTCCATGGTTAAACCATCAGGCGTAACCAGCGTTGAAGTCATTAAACCCAACGAACCAAAACCTTGTGCTACGGTATCGCTTTGTACATCGCCGTCGTAATTTTTACAGGCCCAAACAAATCCGCCTTCCCACTTCAGGGCTGCGGCTACCATATCGTCGATCAAACGGTGTTCGTACCAAATTCCTGCGGCTTCGAATTTCTCGCGGTATTCGTTTTCGTAAACCATCTGGAAAAGGTCTTTAAATCGACCGTCGTAGGCTTTTAAGATAGTATTTTTTGTTGACATATACAGCGGCCATCCTTTATCAAGCGCCTGGTTCATACACGAATGTGCAAAACCAATGATCGATTCGTCGGTATTGTACATCGCCATTGCCAGTCCGTTTCCTTCGAAATCGAAAACTTCGTGCGATACTGGTTCGCTGCCGTCTTCAGGCGTAAAAGTGATCGTAAGTTTTCCTTTTCCTTTGGTAAGGAAATCGGTTGCACGATACTGATCGCCAAAAGCGTGACGACCGATGCAAATTGGCTGTTTCCAACCCGGTACCAAACGCGGAATGTTCGAAATCATGATCGGCTCGCGGAAAACTGTTCCTCCTAAAATATTACGGATAGTTCCGTTTGGAGACTTCCACATCTTTTTCAGGTCGAATTCTTCCACACGGGCTTCGTCGGGAGTAATGGTGGCACATTTTACCCCAACACCATATTTTTGGATAGCGTGGGCTGCATCTATTGTAATTTGGTCGTCGGTGGCATCTCGGCTTTCCATTCCCAAATCGTAATATTTCAAATCGATATCAAGATAGGGGAGAATTAATTTTTGTTTGATGAAATCCCAAATTACCCGGGTCATTTCATCACCGTCGAGCTCGACTACCGGATTTTGTACTTTAATCTTTTGCATGGTCGTAATTAATTAATTTACTGGTTATAATTATTTGTCTAATGATATTTGATATTCTTAGTATTCGGCGAATAGTTGGTCTGGCAATTTGTTGTACCGTCCCGGATTCGCCTCTTGTTATGTTTTGTATTATACCCCGGGCTGAAGCCCGGGGTTAATCATATTTTGTACTCAATTGTGATGATCATTGAAATAGGAAAATTCAAGGCGTGAACTAATTTGAATACCGGAACTTACTTTTGTAAGTGAGGATTTCAAATTTGTGAAACAACGCCGAAGTTTTCATTTCAATGCTTATCACGCATTTTGTTGTTTGATAAGATTCAATGCTGATCCCGCTTTGAACCAATCAATCTGTTGCTCATTGTAAGTGTGGTTCACTTTAATGGTATCTTTTGATCCATCGGCATGAACGACTTCAACAGTAAGTGGTTTGTCCGGTGCAAAATCTACCAGATCAACAAAGTTGAATACATCGTCTTCCTGAATCAAGTTGTAATCGTTTTCGTTATCGAAAGTCAATCCCAACATTCCCTGTTTTTTCAGGTTGGTTTCGTGGATACGTGCAAACGATTTTACGATAACGGCTTTTACACCCAAATGACGAGGTTCCATGGCGGCGTGCTCGCGCGAAGATCCTTCACCATAGTTATGATCGCCAACAACAACTGTAGGAATTCCTTTTGCTTTGTATTCGCGTTGAACGGCAGGAACGGCATCGTACTCGCCGGTAAGCTGGTTCTTCACTTTGTTGGTTTCGCCATTATAAGCGTTAACAGCACCAATCAGCATGTTATTCGAAATATTATCAAGGTGACCACGGAAACGTAACCATGGTCCGGCCATCGAAATGTGGTCGGTGGTACATTTTCCCTCTGCTTTGATCAATAGTTTTGCGCCCGAAATATTTTTGCCGTCCCAGGCTTCAAACGGATACAACAGCTGCAAACGTTTTGAGTCTTCGGCAACATTTACCTCAACGTTCGATCCGTCTTTGGCAGGTGCCTGAAATCCCGGATCTTTCACATCGAAACCTTTGCTGGGTAGTTCCTGACCTGTTGGGAGGTCAAGTTTTACTTCTTCACCGTTTTTGTTGGTCAAGGTATCAGTCGCAGGATCAAAATCCAAACGACCGGCAATTGCCAGTGCTGTTACCAGCTCGGGCGACGTTACAAAAGCGTGGGTATTTGGGTTCCCGTCGGCACGTTTCGAGAAGTTACGGTTGAACGAGTGTACAATCGTGTTTTTCTCCCCCTTTTCTGCGCCAGGTCGCGCCCACTGGCCGATACATGGTCCGCAGGCGTTGGCAAATACTTTTCCGCCAATTTTCTCAAAAGTATCGATAAATCCGTCGCGTTCGATGGTGTAACGCACTTGCTCCGATCCCGGTGTAATAGTAAATTCCGATTTTGCGATCAACCCTTTTTCTTCGGCTTGTTTGGCAATCGATGCAGCGCGCGAAATATCTTCGTACGATGAGTTGGTACAGCTACCAATTAACCCCACCGAAATATCCATTGGCCATCCGTTGGCTTCGGCTTCAGCTTTCATTTTCGAGATAGGAGTGGCACGGTCGGGAGTAAATGGCCCGTTTACGTGTGGCTCCAGTTCTGAAAGATTGATCTCGATCAGCTCGTCGTAATACTGTTCAGGATTTGCATAAACCTCAGCATCGGCATCAAGATGTTCTTTAACGCCGTTGGCCAATTCTGCCACTTCTGCACGACCTGTAGCACGTAAATAACGCTCCATGCTTTCGTCGTAAGCAAAAATACTTGTGGTAGCACCTACTTCGGCACCCATGTTACAAATGGTTCCTTTACCGGTTGCTGAAAGCGATTTGGCACCCTCTCCAAAATATTCGATAATAGCTCCGGTTCCACCTTTTACGGTAAGAATTCCGGCCACCTTAAGAATCACATCTTTTGGAGCTGCCCAGCCACTTAATTCACCGGTGAGTTTTACACCGATCATTTTTGGCATCTTCAGCTCCCAGGCCATTCCTGCCATCACATCAACTGCGTCGGCACCACCAACTCCAATGGCAACCATTCCCAGTCCACCCGCGTTAACAGTGTGCGAGTCGGTTCCAATCATCATCCCACCCGGGAATGCATAATTTTCCAAAACTACCTGGTGAATAATACCTGCTCCCGGTTTCCAAAAACCTATTCCATATTTGTTCGAAACAGATTCCAGGAAATTAAATACCTCGGCATTGGCAGTCTTCGAAACTGACAGGTCGGTTTTTCCTTCTACCTGCGCCTGAATTAAGTGGTCGCAATGTACGGTTGACGGAACAGCAGTCCGCTTTTTTCCTGAGTTAATAAATTGAAGCAATGCCATCTGTGCAGTGGCGTCCTGCATGGCAACGCGGTCGGGAGCAAAATCAACATAATTTACTCCACGTTTAAAGGCAGCTAATTCCTGCGCTGCAAACAGGTGAGAATAAAGAATTTTTTCTGCGTACGTCATCGGCTTATTCAGAACGTCTTTGGCTTGTTTCACCTTTCCGGGGAGTTCTGAATACACTTTTTTTACTAGGTCTAAATCAAACATAAGAAATTTAGTTTTTTTGAATATTGTCGGCGTATTATTTGTCGCTTTTACTAACAATAAATATCGTGAAAAGTTGACTTAATTCCTATAGAAATTTATTATCGCAGTTCACTGATATCAATAAATGCCGTATATAAATAAACCATAATATAGCTTTTCTATTTGTAATCTTAATCACAGAACAGAGCTCCCGGATTTTGATATATATCAATTGCCGGAAATAAAACAATTTTAGGATTCTTATGTGTTGATATCCAGCTTATTCGTGATGTGATTTATTTTGTATGCGAACTTCTCCTTTTGTTATGTTATGAAACATGTTGCTGAATACGCTTAAAAGCTAGCTTAGAGCTGATTATAGCCATTGGGATTCCGGCGCCCGGAACGGTTGATGCGCCAACATAAAAAACGTTCTTATATTTCTCGTCGACATTGCGTGGGCGCATGATGCCAATCTGGTTCATATTGTGCGAAAGTCCCAGTCCACTTCCGCGATGTAAATTAAAGCGGTTTTGCCATACTTGTGGCGTATAAATGGTTCTCGATACGATTTCATCTTTTATTTTGGTTCCAATCCTTTCCGAGAAATCTTCAATGATGCTGTCAACAATCTGGTCTTTATCCGACCAGTCCTGTTTGTGGTAGAGGTTAGGCACCGGGCACACAAAAAACAGGCTTTCGCAACCTTCGGGTGCACAATCGTTGTTGTGTTTCGACAAGACATTTACATAATAATAGGGTTTTTGCAAAGTTCCCGGGTTTTTCATCACATTCTCGGCATAGTCTTTATAATTCATTCCCAGGTAATAATTGTGATGATTTACCTGTGGCAGTTTACATTTCAGCCCGATGTAAAAGGTCAGGTAGCCCATCGTCCAGCTCATCTTGTCGAGCTTTTTGGGAGCGTAAGCCGGACGTTTAAAGATATTCCCTCTGAACCACGCCGCATCCGAATTGATGAGGTAACTGTCGGCCGACCACGATTT
>DASQBW010000408.1:0-7637 GCA_035635015.1 Draconibacterium sp.
GGTTATGCCATGTGCGGCGGAAGGGTTATTCCTGAAATTATGTATTGCGACTTCCTCGGACGTTCGGGAGACGAAGTCTTTAACCAAATGCCGAAGTGGCAAGCCATGTCGGGTAATGTAATTAAAATGCCGGTTGTGGTCCGCGTTTCTGTAGGATCGAAATATGGTGCGCAACACTCGCAAGACTGGACTTCGCTGGTAGCGCATATTCCCGGATTGAAAGTGGTATTCCCGGTATCTCCTTACGATGCAAAAGGATTGATGAACTCGGCATTGCAGGGAACTGATCCTGTAATTTTCTTCGAAAGCCAGCGTATTTACGACATTGGCGAGCAGTTCCACGAAGGTGGTGTGCCGGAAGAATATTACGAAATTCCATTTGGCGAACCGGATGTAAAACGCGAAGGGAAAGACATTACCATTCTTACAATAGGTGCAACATTGTACCGCGCTCTTGAAGCTGCTGATAAACTGAAAGAAGAATATGGAATGGAAGCCGAAGTTATCGATGCCCGTTCAATCGTTCCTTTCAACTACGAAAAAGTAATTGAGTCGGTTAAAAAGACCGGAAGAATTATCATTTCGGGCGATGCAAACTCACGCGGTTCATTCCTGAATGATCTGGCTAGAAATATTACAGAATTGGCATTCGACGAGTTGGATGCACCTCCGGTAGTTGTTGGTTCGCGTAACTGGATTACTCCGGCATACGAACTTGAAGAGTATTTCTTCCCACAGGTAGACTGGTTTCTGGATGCCATTCACGAGAAAATTGTTCCGTTAAAAGGGCACGTTGTGAAGAATAACTATACAAATGCCGAGCAAATTCGCAGGAACAGGCAAGGTGTATAATTCCGGTTAGTTGTAAAGCATGGTGTAAGTATATCCTCGATCGAATAGGATTTTTTATCTTCACACCAGCTTTTTAACCCATAATAATAGTATAACTAGATATGAATTTTCTAAAAGAATACCCGGACATTGAAACATTAATGCGAATTGGAGGAGATGTTAGCGTTCCTCATGTTAATGGTCACATCCATACTCCTTATTCATTCAGCTCTTTTGATAATATTGCTCAGATTTTTGAATTAGCAAAAGACGAAGAGGTTGACGT
The DNA here is from genome assembly GCA_035635015.1 of Draconibacterium sp. Classification (GTDB taxonomy): domain Bacteria; phylum Bacteroidota; class Bacteroidia; order Bacteroidales; family Prolixibacteraceae; genus Draconibacterium. The sequence continues at coordinate 1,118 of DASQBW010000408.1, forward strand.
GTTGGGAATCAACGACTTTTTCGTCTGTGACGGATATAATGAATTTTATAATTACGCAGTAAAAAACGGTGTATTTCCATTGTTTAATGTTGAGTTTATCGGATTGATTCCGGAACTGCAACGACGCAATGTAACCATCAACGATCCGAATAATCCGGGCCGCATTTATTTCAGTGGTAAAGGGCTGAATTATCCCTACCGTGTTTCGGAAGAAAACAGGCAGTTTTTGAAAGAGCTCTTTGCTGAAAGCCAGAAACAGGTAGCGAAGATGATTGAAAAGGTAAACTACCTGCTGCAATCGATCTACCCGGATATGAGCCTCAATTACAATGACATAAAATCAAAATATGCCAAAGAACTGGTGCGCGAACGGCACATTGCCAAAGCGATTCGTATTCTGGTAGAAGAGAACTATCCGAAAAAGTCGGGCAAAAAAATGTTCTACACCGAACTTTTTGATGTGGAACCAAAATCGAATCCGGATGATATTCCTGCTATTGAAAACGAGATTCGTGGAAAACTGTTAAAAGCCGGAGGTTCTGCTTTTGTCCCTGAATCATATGCATCATTTCCACCGGTTGAGCGCATAAGAGAATATATACTGGATGCTGGAGGAATTCCATGTTACCCTGTTCTTCTCGACGACAGAAAAGGAAATCTTATCACCGGCTTCGAAAGCGATTGGGAATTTATGGATAAGCAGTTAAAAGGTATGAACGTACACATGATTGAACTGATCCCATCACGAAATTCGGTTGAGAAACTGCGCGAGTTTATTAAATATTTCACCAAAAAGGGTTATGTGATTTCATTGGGATCGGAGCACAATACGCCGGGAGTTTTCCCAATCGAGGTGAAAGTTGACGGAGAAGATATTCTGCCCGAAGATCTGAAAAAAGTATCGTACGATGGCGCCTGTGTTATTGCGGCTCATCAATATTTAAAAACCAATGGGGAAGAGGGATTTGTTGCAGCAAACGGCGATCGTACTGAACGCACAGTAGCCGACCTGATGACCCTGGGTAACGCGGTTATAAAAGAAATGATCGCATAAAAAATTTCACGCAGATAGCGCAGATATTCGCAGAGAAATAGAAGAAGAAAATCTGCGCTGATCCGCGAAATCTGCGAGCAAAATTCAAAGCGAAAAAGAAAAAATGGAAGGATTAGAAAATCTTATTAAGATATCGCAATTCTATGGCAAAAATCCAGAGATGGTTATTGCCGGAGGTGGAAACACTTCGTATAAAAACGACGAAAATATTTGGGTGAAAGCCAGTGGTCATGCGCTTGCAACAATTACCGAAGATGGTTTTGCAAAGCTTGATCGAAAAAAACTGGGAGTGATCTCAGAAAAATCATACAGCACTGATTCGTTTGAGCGCGAACGCCAGATTAAAGATGATCTGATGGAAGCTACTATCACCAAAGATCGCCGTCCGTCGGTGGAAACATCAATGCACGATGTTATCGATTATGCATATGTGGTGCACCTGCATCCGACAAAAGTAAATGGCCTGATGTGTGGCAACGAGGTTGAAAAATACCTCGATGAGTTGTTTGGAGACCAGGTGGTTTATATACCTTATATCGATCCGGGTTATGTGCTTTTTAAAGAGGTTGAAAAGCAACTGTCCAAATTCAAAAAGGAAAAAGGCAAAGCTGCACAGATCATCTTTTTGCAAAACCACGGAATTTTTGTTGCAGCCGATTCAATCGATGAAATTGAAACGATATACAACGATGTATTTGCAAAACTGAACGGTGCGTTGAATGAGGACCTGCCGGAAGAAACACTTCCAATTCGCGATGATATTGCTGAATTTGTTCCTGCCATCCGAATGATGGTTTCTGAAGAGGAAATTAAAACACTCAAACTTCGGAACAATGCAGTAATTGCACAATTTACAAAAGATGCAGCGGCTTTTGAAAAAGTGGCCAAGCCTTTTACTCCTGACCTGATCGTTTATTGCAAATCGAAATACGTATTTATTGACAATACTGAAAACGTTGAAGACCTGTTGAAAGAGGCCAAAGAAAAGATTGAGGCTTTTATTTCAGCGAATGGATTTGCTCCAAAAGTAATTTTACTGAAAGGAATAGGCTTGTTGGCTGTTGGCGATCATGCCGCACAGTGCGACACTATTCTGGATGTATATGAAGATGCGATGAAGATCAGTGCTTATTCTGAGTCGTTCGGTGGTCAGCATTTTATGACACCGGAACAAATTGCATTTATCGATACCTGGGAGGTAGAGAATTACCGCCGCAAAATTGCTGCCGGAACATCGCTTGGTCGCGTTCAGAATAAAACCATTATTGTAACCGGCGCTGCCATGGGATTTGGCGAAGGTATTGCCCGCCATTTAACGGAAGAAGGTGCCAACATTGTTGTAGCCGACATTAACGAAGAAGTTGGTAATAAAACGGCTGCCGAACTGGCTGCCATGAAAGGCAATAACAGAGCGATTTTCGTAAAAACCAATGTGGCCGATATGGACAGTCTGGCCAATTTGATGAAGGAAACCGTTGCTACTTTTGGAGGTCTGGATGTGTTCGTAAGTAATGCAGGCGTGTTACGTGCCGGTGGTCTGGATGAAATGACACCGGAGAATTTTGAGTTTGTGACCAAAATAAACTACAACGCATATTTCTACTGCACAAAAGTAGCCTCGAAAATATTGAAACTTCAAAATGCTTTTAAGCCGGATTATTACTCTGATATCATTCAGATCAACTCGAAATCGGGCTTAAAAGGAAGTAAAAAGAATTTTGCATATGCCGGTGGTAAGTTCGGAGGAATCGGACTTACTCAGTCGTTTGCGCTGGAACTGGCACCCGAAAAAATTAAGGTGAATTCGGTTTGTCCGGGTAACTTTTACGAAGGCCCGCTGTGGAGCGATCCTGAAAACGGTTTGTTTATTCAGTACCTCAATGCCGGGAAAGTGCCGGGAGCAAAAACAATCGACGAAGTGAAGCAGTTTTATTTAGACCAGGTGCCACTTGGAAAAGGATGTTCGCCCAAAGACGTGGTGAAAGGAATTTTATACCTGATCGACCAGGAAAATGAAACAGGACAGGCGTTGCCTATTTCGGGAGGACAGTCTATGCTTCACTAGAAGTTAAAGGCAAAAGTAGAAAGTAGAGAACAGCTGTGCTGGTCGAAATCCCGACCGAAGCGTCGGGAGCAAAAGTTAAAAGTAGAAAGGCAAAAATTGGAAAGGATTAACGATTAATGATGAAGGATTAATAAAGCTTCGATTTCCAATCAATCTAAATCAATCTCTTTTCAATCTGAAAAATACAAATAGAAAATGAAAACAAAAGCAGTTCGATTATACGGTAAAAAAGACCTTCGTGTAGAGGAGTTTGAACTACCTGCAATTAGTGAAGATGAGATTTTGGCCAAAGTAATAACCGACAGTTTGTGTATGTCGAGTTACAAAGCTGCCAACCAGGCAAGCGATCACAAACGAATTCCGGATGATATTGCCGAGAATCCGATTATAATCGGCCACGAATTTGCAGGTGAAATTGTTGAAGTGGGAGCTAACTGGCAAAGTAAATTTAAGTCGGGACAAAAATTTTCCATACAGCCGGCAATTTACTACGAAGAAGGACCGGTGGGTGTTTTAAGTGCTCCCGGATATTCTTACAAATACATTGGCGGTGATGCCACTTATGTTATCATACCAAAGGATGTACTTGTACAGGATTGTTTGCTGGCTTATGAAGGACCGGGTTATTATCCTGCATCGCTGGCTGAACCGTTAAGCTGTGTGATTGGTGCCATGCATGCCAATTACCACACCACTGCCGGAAGCTACGTGCACAAGATGGAAATTGTTGAGGGTGGTAAAATGGCCATTCTTGCGGGTGTTGGTCCAATGGGACTGGCAGCCATAAATTACGTTTTACGCCGCGAAGACAGAAAACCGTCGTTGATGGTGGTTACCGATATCGATCAGACAAGACTTGACAGGGCTGCTGAGCTTTATACCGTTGAGTTCGCCAAAGAACGTGGCATTGATTTGAGATACATCAATACCGCTGAAATGGCTGATCCTGTGGCTGGATTAAAAGATTTGACTGGTGGAACAGGTTACGACGATGTATTTGTTTTTGCTCCGGTAGCTCCGGTTGTTGAGCAGGGCGATTCAATTCTAGGTTTCGACGGTTGTCTAAACTTTTTTGCCGGACCATCAAACACCGAGTTCTCAGCAAAAATGAATTTCTACAACGTACACTACGCATATACACACATTGTAGGAACTTCGGGTGGTAACACGGACGATATGAAAGAAGCGCTGGAAATTATGACTGCAGGACTGGATCCGGCAGGATTAGTGACTCATATTGGAGGTTTAAATGCCGTGCCTGAATCAACTTTGAATCTGCCAAATATACCCGGAGGTAAGAAGTTGATTTATACCCATATTGATTTTCCGCTTACAGCAATTGCTGAATTTGAGGATAAAGGAAAAGACAATCCGGTGTATGCAGAGCTGGACAAGGTTTGCAAAAAATACATGGGGTTGTGGAATGTGGAAGCAGAAGCCTTTTTATTGGAAAATGGAGATAGGCTGTAGGTATAATAAATCATTATTGTATTATATCTTCTTTCAAACAAAACTATTAACTAAAAATCTATCCAAGTGAAAAAATTAGCTTTGTTTCTACTCCTGGTCCTGCCATTCATCAATTACGGGCAGGCACCATTAATTCAGAATGTATACGCAAGAGATCATATAACGCTTAACGGAAGCTGGAATTATATTATCGATCGGTTTGATACCGGATATTATGATTATCGAATGCAAGAAAGTCGTAATGGATTCTTTAGGAATCAAAAAGCACGGGACAAAACAGACCGGGTTGAATATAATTTCGATACTTCGCCATTAATGGTTATTCCTTCAGACTGGAATACCCGGGAAGATGAACTTTTATTTTACGAAGGAAGCATCTGGTTTAAAAAGGATTTTAACTATCAGAAAAAAGATGGGCAGAAAACATTTTTGTATTTCGGCGCTGTAAACTATGATGCCAAAGTATACCTGAATGGTGAAAAAATTGGTGAGCACATTGGAGGTTTTACACCTTTTAACTTTGATATCACTGAGAAAGTAAAAGATGGAGAAAACTTCGTAATTGTTCGTGTAAATAACGAGCGTATTCCCGAAGGTGTTCCAACAGTTAATGCCGACTGGTGGAATTATGGCGGAATTACACGCGAAGTACTTATTGTTGATGTGCCCGATGTTTTTATCAGCGATTATTTGGTACAGCTTGAAAAAGGGAAATACAATAACATTGTTGGGAATGTGCAATTGAATGAAAAAGTTGCAGGACAGCAGGCTCAGCTTAGTATTCCTGAACTGAATATTGATGAAACCCTAAAGACTGATGAGAACGGGCAAGCTACATTTTCGGTTAAAGCAAAACCTGAATTGTGGAGCCCGGAAAGTCCGAAACTATACGAGGTGGTTTTTGCTTTTAATGGCGAAGAGGTAAAAGACCAGATAGGTTTTAAAAATATTGAAACCCGGGGAAAGGCTGTATACCTGAATGATAAGGAAGTATTCTTGCGTGGTATATGTATTCACGAAGAAGCTCCATACCGCCAGGGAAGGGCATGGAATGCTGATGATGCTGCAGTTTTGCTGGGTTGGGCCAAAGAATTGGGCTGTAACTTTGTACGTTTGGCTCACTACCCACACAACGAATATATGGTTCGCGAAGCTGAAAAATTGGGAATTATGGTTTGGTCTGAAATTCCGGTTTACTGGACCATACATTGGGAAAACGAAGGAACTTATGCCAACGCAGAACAACAATTGGCAGATATGATCGACCGCGATAAAAACCGTTGTGCCGTTTCAGTTTGGTCAATTGCCAACGAAACTCCGCACAGCGAAGCTCGCGATATTTTTCTTGGAAAACTGGCAAGGTTTGCACGCCAAAAGGACGATACCCGCCTTGTTAGTATGGCGATGGAGGTTACCGGGCAAGGCAGAAACCTGAGCAGGGTGGAAGACAACATGAATGAATTTGTGGATATAATCAGCTTTAACAGTTATCATGGCTGGTACGGTGGAACGATCGATGATTTGGCAAACCGTAACTGGGAAATTCCTTACGATAAACCATTTTTTATCAGTGAGTTTGGAGCAGGTGCTTTGCAGGGAAATCATGGAGACGCCGATGAAGTATGGACCGAAGAATACCAGGCCAGGTTGTATAAAGAAACACTTGCCATGTTCGACAGAGTGGAAGGTTTTGCAGGAACCAGTCCATGGATTCTGGTTGATTTTCGTTCGCCACGCCGCCAGCTATATGGTATTCAGAATTTCTTTAACCGTAAAGGCATTATCTCAAACAATGGAGTAAAAAAGAAAGCATTTTACGAGCTTCAGGATTTTTATAAAAAGAAAGCTGAAGAGTATTAACGGCTTTTAACGAAATCTATAAAAAAGGCGGCAAAGGGAATTACTTTTTGCCGCCTTTTTTATAGTTAAAG
>DASQBW010000409.1:0-2865 GCA_035635015.1 Draconibacterium sp.
ACCCAATACTGAAAAGGGGAATTGGATATTTGAGTAAAATAGAAAAATTTCATTTTTCTTGTCTTTTGAACCTATGGATTTCCAATCCATAGTTGTTTAGTTTGGTTGTTGAAAAATAGCAATTTTGTTTTAGAATGTGCAAAAAAAGAATAAAAAAGCAGCTTTAATTAACTAATGGTTTATTAATGTGGTGCTTATAAACTCCATTTTTTGTTTTAAACGGCGTTATGATAGGAGCTTTTACCAAATATGGTTAGCCATATTATTTTTAAATCCCATAAGAAGGTCCAGTTTTCAATGTACTTCATATCGGCACTTACCCTTCTTTCCATTGCATTTACCTGTTGGGTTTCGCCGCGGTAGCCTTTTACCTGCGCCCATCCCGTAATTCCCGGTTTTACGTAGTGCCTGATCAGGTAGTAATCAATTAAAGCCGAGTAATCATCGGTGTGTTTTAACATGTGTGGTCGCGGACCAACCACCGACATATTACCGCGCAAAACATTTATAAATTGTGGCAGTTCGTCGATATTAGTTTTTCGCATAAAACGTCCCAGTTTTGTAATTCTGTTGTCATCGGCCGTTGCCTGTTTTTCATTGGCCTGACTATTTTGTCTCATGCTTCTGAACTTCAGGCATCGAAATGTTTTGTTGTTAATTCCTGTGCGTTCCTGAATAAAAAACACCGGCCCACGTGATTCCAGCTTGATCAAAAGGGCAATAATCGGGAAGAGCCAGGAGAAAATAAAGACGATAACAAATATTGAGAACAAAATGTCGAACAAACGTTTTTGTACCCTGTATCCGGCATGATCAAGGGGAATCTCCTGTGGATTTATCACCAGCAGATCACCCATCACTTCCATTCTCATCCGGTTTCTGAACCACCTCTGATTTATAGGTATGAACCTTAGCCTGACGCCTTTCCGGTTGCAGATCTTTAAAACCTCTTTGGCCTGGTCTTCTGAATTATCTCCGTTAAACATCGATATCGAATAGAAGATCATCTGAATTTTATGTTCATCGATTAAAGCTTCCAGGTTTTCAGGTGATCCCAGGTATTGTCCGGTTGGACACATATTATCACAAATAAAACCAGAGAAGACGTACCCCATATTTGGATTACTATCAATGATCTGCCTGATGAGTGATCCTGTTTTCCCACATCCTATAACAGCCGTTTGAACGGTATTTATCTGATTGCCTCTTTTAAACCGGAGGTACTTATAGAATAACCAGTAAAAGATGAGCTTTTCAAAATAGAAAAGGATTGAATACTGCATAAAAAAGCGACGTGAGAAATTATGCGGTACAAAAACGAGGGCAAGAGCAGCAGCTGTAACAAGAAACACAATATGCCTGCGTGTGATACGCCAGGCACGATTTCTGAATTTATCGTGGAGAAAAAGGTTCTTTTTGGTTAAAGCCAGATAAGTAATAATCCATGCCATATTACCATGCAGGAGGTAGCTGCTTATTAACTGATAATCGCGAACTGAGATTTGAAGGTTGACCCATCCTACAAAGATTAAAGCCACGTTCAGCAAAAACAGATCAATACAAAGGTAGATGTAAAGTAGTTCGGTTTCTTTCGATTTCATACGGAAAAAGGTTCTGGCTGGAAAATCAGTAACATTAGTTTATTTCGTAATCTTTGGTTAGAACAAAAATAGTTTTCTATACTGAATTTCTAACATTTTGTTACAATATATTTCTTAAAGTAAATTCATTTGTTTTGCTCCACTTAATCTTGTCGTCAGGTATGGTACCTATATGATTTTATCTGAGGATATATCGGAAGGAAAGCATTGCTCCCAACCGTGTGGTGGACGAACCGTTATCGTAAAGGCTTCCATGATCGGCAGCAATGGATGCTGCTATGCTGAACTTTTTTTGCTGTGGATGCCAGTACAACTCTCCCAACGCTGATCCCTGCTTGCGTGATGGATCCAATGTAGATTCGTAGTTGCCATCGTGTTTGCCAAAGTTATTGGTGTAGGTAAGTAAACCTTTCCATCCCCAGTTCTCCAAGAAGAATCCATCGGCACCAAGGTGAAAGCCGGTGTACCTTGTACTTTCAAATCCTTTACTAATGTCTTCTTCAACAATTACAGGGGCAAACAATGGACTTACCATGGCCATCTGGTGGTAGGTGGCACCTGAACGATATACCCCATGGTTGTAATAATCATCGCGACCACGGCCATGCACCTTTCCATCTGTTCCTTCTACAAGGTGTATTTGTCCGCTTTGGTTTTTAGTATTAAAGCATTCAAACACTACGTTCTGAATTAAAGCCATTTCTTTCTGAAATGCCAGGTGAATTCCCAACAGGTTGTCCGGATGGTTTGTGAGTCTTAATCCGGAACGGTCGTCGAACGGATGGCTGACGTATAGTGTTGTTTTTAGCTTTTCCCAGACTTTGCTGACCTGAAGCTGATAAACACCGTAACCATTTCCTACCACGTTTAGCTGGTCGGTCATCAGTGCATTTTCATCGCCGGCACTGCCTGTAACATAATCCATGTACGATTCCCAGCCCTGTAATTCGCCATATTCGGGGTGGGTGCCGCCCCACATTACAAAGTGTTCAAGCCCACCTGTTACCTGAACCGTTTCCGGTTTCCCAAAACGCAGGTAGAGGGCTTTACGGTGGAGGTGGGTATCTTCCACGTAACGATTGTCGTTCAATAATCCTTCTTCGTAAAAACCGTTTATAGAGAACCAATCCACCAACACAGGCATAAAGCGGTTAAATCCAACCCGAAGCCGGGGGTGGGGGCGTGCATTGCGCGAGGCTGCCAGGTTCCCGTTGGTGGTTGACAGTCCGGCATACCTTTCTTTTTCGGGAAAGGCACCGATCTG
>DASQBW010000410.1:0-9741 GCA_035635015.1 Draconibacterium sp.
CTGCTGGGATTTAAAAACATGAACTACAACGTAGTTTACGCCCAAATGGGTAGAGGAAAAGTTGAAAAGATAGTTTCGTTTGCCATAGCCAATCTGGCCGGCACATTATCGAAATTCGCTTACGATGTGTGTTTATTTATGAGTCAGAACTTCAACTTTGTAAGCCTGCCAACCGAGTTTACAACAGGCTCGAGTATAATGCCGCACAAAAAAAATCCCGATGTTTTTGAACTTACCCGTGCTCGTTGCAACAAGCTGCAAGGAGTTCCTTCGCAAATTGGTTTGATTATTAACAACCTGCCAAGCGGCTATTTCCGCGACCTGCAAATGGTAAAAGAGGTATTTCTGCCATCGTTTAAAGAAATGAACGATTGCCTCAATATTGTAAGTCTGGCCATTAATAGAATGTCGGTAAATAAAGAAATTTTGAACGACAGCAAATACGATTACCTCTTTAGTGTTGAGGAAGTAAATAAGCTGGTATTAAAAGGTATTCCGTTCCGGGAAGCCTACAAACAAGTCGGAGCTCAAATTGAAAGTGGAAACTTTAAACCAGAAAAATCCGTAAACCATAGCCACGAAGGGAGCATCGGAAATTTGTGCCTGAACAGTATTTCAGATAAGAAAGTAGAAATCATAAATAAATTTCTATTTAACAAAATTACAGAGGCAAAAGCAAAACTACTTAAATAGGGATTCAAGTTGCTGAAAACGTGACAAATGTCACTATTTTATAAAATAAGGATATTGGTCTTAAGTTTTTTATGACTTTTCTCAAGGTTAATTGTATGTTATTAAACACAAATTACACCATTTAAGATTGCGAATGCACACCTCTTTGTTTATTTTTGATTTCACTTCGTAAGTAAAAACGGGATTTTCGCTTACAGATTTGCATCAATTAGGTATTGACAGCGCCAATTGTTGCACTAGTGCGAATTTTAAAGAGAAAGGAAATAATGATGCAGACAAAAGAACCTGTAGCAAAGGGATTGTACCGCCCAGAATTTGAACATGGGAGTTGTGGTATCGGGTTTGTAGCAAACCTAAAGGGCAGAAAGAAACACAATGTGATTTCGGATGCGTTATCGATGCTGGCTCGCATGGAACATCGCGGAGGTACCGGGTTTGATATCAAAAGCGGTGACGGTGCAGGGATATTACTACAAATTCCACACGAACTTTTTATGGAAGAATGTCCGAAACAGGACATTAAATTACCTCAATTTGGCGAATATGGCGTGGCCATGATTTTCTTTCCAAAAGAGGATAGAAAACGTTCGGAATGTAAGGATATAATTGGAAGAAACCTGAAAAAGTTTGGATTGCCGTACCTAGGTTACCGCAAGGTTCCGGTTGACAATTCAGATCTGGGCCGCGATTCACTGGCTTCAGAACCATATGTACAGCAATTGTTCATCGGCAAACCCGACGGTATGTCGGTTGAAGAGTTCGACCGCAAACTTTTTGTTTTCAGAAAATATACTGAAAAACTGGTTCGTGAGTCGGTTGCCGGAATTGGATACAACGGAATGAATATCATTTCGTGTTCCTATAAAACCATTATTTATAAAGGACAGTTAACAACCGAGCAAGTTTCGTTGTATTTTAAAGACTTGACAAATCCGTTGGCAGTGAGTGCCATTTCATTGGTACACTCGCGTTTTTCAACCAACACTTTCCCATCGTGGAAACTGTCGCAACCTTTCCGTTATATTGCACACAACGGCGAGATCAATACCAACAAGGGGAATATCAACTGGATGCGTGCCCGCGAAGTACTGTTGGAGTGCTCGGCTTTTACAAAAGAAGAGCTGGAGATGATCTTTCCGATTTGCGATATCCGTGATTCGGATAGCGCCAACCTCGATATGGCCATTGAAATGCTTGTATTGAGCGGAAGATCCTTGCCTCACGTATTAATGATGCTTATTCCTGAAGCATGGCAAAACAACCCGGATATGGATCCGAAAAAGAAAGAGTTCTACGAATTCTATTCGGCCATGATGGAACCATGGGACGGACCGGCATCGGTATGTTTTACCGACGGAGTACTTGTGGGAGCGACACTCGACCGTAACGGATTGCGTCCGTCGCGTTATTGTTTAACCGAGGACGACACATTAATAATGTCATCAGAAACCGGAGCAATTGATGTACCTCACGATCAGGTAAAAATTCGTGGTCGTCTGCAACCGGGAAAAATGTTTGTTGCCGATTTGGAACAAGGCCGCATTATTTCTGACGAAGAAGTTAAAGCTGAAATTTGCTCAAGCCAGCCTTACGGCGAATGGGTAAAAGATAATATGACTTATCTGGATGAACTTCCTTTTATTCCCGATCTGGAATTGAAGGAACCGGATGTAAAAACAGTATTTAAAAGACAAAAAGCTTTTGGATTCACCCATGAAGATATTGAGGTGATTTTGAAACCAATGGCGATGAATGCTGGAGAAGCACTTGGCTCGATGGGAGCAGACAATCCTCTGGCCGTTCTTTCTGATCGCCCGGTGCATTTATCGCATTACTTTAAACAATTATTTGCCCAGGTAACCAATCCGCCAATCGACCCGATCCGGGAGCGTATTGTAATGGACCTGAGAACATATTTGGGAGGTTTCAAAAACATTCTTACCGAATCTCCTGAGCATTGTCGCAGAATTGCAGTTCACCAACCTGTTTTAACCAACGAGCAGTTGATTAAACTGGCCTACGTGGATCACACACATTTCCAAACCAAAAAAATAAGCATTGTTTTCCACGCCGACGGAAAAGAAGGAACATTGGAAACCAAATTGGAACGCCTGTGTCAGTACGTTGAAGATGCAATTGATGAAGCTTATTCAATCATCTTACTTTCTGACTTTGCGGTCAGTACCGACCATGCGCCAATTCCATCGTTACTGGCAGCATCGGCTGTTCACCATCACCTTATCCGTGTTGGAAAGCGTGGAAAAGCAGATATTATTATGGAAGCAGGTGATGTACGCGAAGTTCATCATTTTGCAACATTGTTAGGATATGGTGTTTCTGCCGTAAATCCTTACATGGCCATTGATACGATCAAGAACCTGGTTGATGAAGGTTCGCTTGGAGATATTACCAAGGAAAAAGCGATCCAAAACTATGTGAAAGCAATTGGTAGCGGGCTGTTGAAAGTATTCTCTAAAATGGGTATTTCAACGCTGGCATCGTACCAGGGAGCACAGATTTTCGAAGCTGTTGGATTAAAGCAGGAAGTAGTAGACAAATACTTTACAGGTACAATTAGCCGTGTTGAAGGACTGAGTCTTGATGATATTGCCAAAGAAGCAATGATGAGACACAGGAAAGGATTCCCAACCCGCCAGGGCGGAGCTAAAGTACTGGAACCGGGTGGTGAATATCACTGGCGTGTTGATGGCGAACGCCATCTACTTAGTCCTGAAGCCATTCAGTTGATTCAGGAAGCAACACGAAAGAACGATTACGAAAAATACAAGAAATATTGTAGCGTAGTAGACGACCAGGCAAGTGCAGCATTCACCCTGCGTGGATTGATGGACTTTACCTCTGATCGTCAGTCTATTCCGCTCGACGAAGTTGAACCGGCAGAAAGCATTCTTACCCGTTTTGCAACGGGAGCAATGTCGTTTGGTTCTATCTCGTGGGAAGCACACACTACATTGGCCATTGCCATGAACCGTATTGGTTCCAAGTCAAATTCAGGTGAAGGTGGTGAAGACCCGATTCGTTACACCAAGTTGCCAAATGGCGACGATATGTGTTCTGCTACCAAACAGATTGCATCAGGACGGTTTGGTGTGAACAGCTACTACCTGAGTATGGCAAAGGAGCTGCAAATTAAAATGGCCCAGGGAGCAAAACCTGGTGAAGGAGGTCACCTTCCGGGGCATAAAGTAAATGGTTGGATCGGACGTACGCGAAACTCCACTCCTGGTGTTGGATTGATTTCACCACCACCGCATCACGACATTTACTCAATTGAAGATTTGGCTCAGTTAATCTTCGACCTTAAAAACAGTAACCGCGATGCACGTATTAACGTGAAACTGGTTTCTGAAACAGGTGTAGGGACAGTAGCTACAGGTGTTTGTAAAGCAAAAGCCGACGCTGTTCTGATCTCAGGATATGACGGAGGAACAGGTGCATCACCACTTAGTTCGATTAAACATGCCGGATTGCCTTGGGAGCTAGGTTTGTCGGAAACACATCAAACGCTGGTTCGCAACCGTTTGCGTAACCGTATTGTGGTTCAATCCGACGGCCAGATGAAAACTTCGCGCGACCTTGCGATTGCAACACTGCTTGGCGCTGAAGAGTGGGGAGTTGCAACAATGGCGCTGGTTGTTGAAGGATGTATAATGATGCGTAAATGCCACAGCAACACCTGTCCGGTAGGTGTAGCAACACAAAACGAAAGATTACGTGGCAAATTTAAAGGTAATCCTGATCACGTTGTAAATTACTTCGAATTCCTTGTTGAAGGTCTTCGTGAGATTATGGCAGAACTGGGCTTCCGTACCATTAACGAAATGGTGGGACAGTCGCAATGCCTGAAATTTAAAGACGACGTTGATCATTGGAAATATAAAGGTCTCGATCTGAGTCCGATTCTCTACAAAGAAGAAATTGGTGAAGAAGAAGGTTGGTACTGTAGTAAGCAACAAAACCACCAGATGGAAAATATTCTGGATTGGAAATTTGTTGAAGCAGCACAAAAAGCCATCCACAATGGAGAAAAGGTATCGGCAGAATTCGAAATTAAAAACATCAACCGAACTGTCGGAACTGTTCTTTCGCACGAAATAACCAAAGTGCACAAAGGAGAAGGGCTTCCAGACGGAACCATCCATTTTAAAATGAAAGGTTCGGCAGGACAGTCATTTGGTGCATTTGTATGTAAAGGTGTCGAGCTGGAAGTTGAAGGAGATGCCAACGACTATTTCGGAAAAGGATTATCCGGAGGTCATTTGTCCATCTACCCGGCGAAAAATGTACAGTTCATTCCGGAACAGAACATTATTGTTGGTAACGTTTGTTTCTACGGAGCAACAGGTGGAGAGGCTTATATCCGCGGTGTTGCCGGCGAGCGTTTCTGCGTTCGAAACTCAGGTGCGAAAGTGGTTGTTGAAGGTATTGGAGATCATGGCTGCGAATACATGACCGGAGGTACAACCGTAGTCCTTGGTAAAACAGGCCGTAACTTTGGTGCCGGTATGTCAGGCGGGATTGCTTATGTGCTGGACATTGACGGCACCTTCCCAAGTCTATGTAACAAGGGAATGATTGAACTACAGAAAGTCGACAGCAAAAAAGAACAGGAAGAATTAAAAGCAATTATCCAGAAACATATGGATAAAACCGAATCTACGGTTGCAGAATATATTCTTTCCGACTGGAACGAAACAGTAGGCAAGTTTGTAAAAGTAATTCCAACAGATTACAAACGTATGCTGGACTACATTGAGAAGGCCCGCAGCACGGGTAAATACGAAAAAGAGTCTGATGTAATTGATGCAGCATTCGATATGCATCTGGCTAACTTGTAATTATTATAGACGAACAGACATGGGAAAGCCAACAGGATTTTTACAATATAAAAGAGTTTCCAATCCAACACGTAAGGTGGAAGAACGCCTTAAGGATTGGAACGAGGTATACATCTTACGCGATAAAGAAACGTGCGAGATACAAGGTGCACGCTGCATGGATTGCGGTGTTCCTTTTTGTCATCGCGGAGCGCTCCTGCACAACGGAGCATCAGGCTGTCCGGTATATAACCTGATACCTGAATGGAACGATCTTATTTATAAAGGACAATGGAAATTAGCACTGGAACGTTTACACCACACCAACAATTTTCCTGAATTTACAGGAAGGGTTTGCCCCGCTCCATGCGAGGCCGGATGTGTACTGGGAATTAACGAACCAGCTGTTACTATCCACGATAACGAACGTACCATTATTGATAATGGATTCGAACAAGGTTGGGTAGTTCCTGAGCCGCCCGAAACTCGTACAGGTAAAACTGTTGCTGTTGTAGGGTCTGGACCTGCAGGACTGGCCTGTGCCGCACAGCTGAACAAAGCCGGCCATACAGTTACTGTTTTCGAACGCGATGACCGTATTGGAGGTTTGCTAATGTACGGAATCCCAAACATGAAGCTGGATAAAGATGTTGTTCAACGACGTGTTGATATTTTGGCAGAAGAAGGCATTATTTTTAAACCCAATACAGAGGTAGGAAAAGACGTTCGTGCAAAAAAATTATTGGATGATTTTGATGCCGTAGTTTTAACCACAGGTTCAACAAAACCACGCGATCTAAACGTCGAAGGACGTGAGTTGGATGGTGTTCACTTCGCAATGGAATTTTTGTCAGCCAATACAAAAAGCTTGCTCGACAGCAAACTTGAAGATGGAAATTACATCTCGGCAAAAGATAAAAATGTAATTGTAATTGGAGGTGGTGATACCGGTACCGACTGTGTGGCAACCTCGTTACGTCATGGATGCAAAAGCATAACTCAGCTTGAGATTATGCCCCAGCCGCCAAAAGAACGTAACAAAGAAGCCAATCCGTGGCCAGAGTGGCCTGGTAACGAAAAAACCGACTACGGCCAGCATGAAGCAATCATTGCTAAAGGAAAAGATCCACGTCAGTATTCAATAATGACAACCAAATTTGAAGGTAAAAATGGCAAACTAACTGCTATTCACACCGTTCAGGTAGAGTGGGTAAAAACTGAAAACGGGGGAAGAATGCCGCAGGCAATTCAAGGTACCGAACGATACATAAAAACAGATTTGGTACTGCTTGCAATGGGTTTCCTCGGACCAGAAGATGCAATTGCGAAAGAACTTGGCATGGAGCGTGATCCACGATCGAACTACAAGGCTGATTACGGCAAATTTAAAACCAGCGTGAAAAAAGTATTCGCTGCCGGAGATGCCCGCCGTGGTCAGTCATTGGTTGTTTGGGCCATTAACGAAGGACGCGCTGCCGCCCGCGAAGTTGATACCTATTTAATGGGCGACACCGTGTTGCCATAGCAATTAACGACATTTGTTCTCTGAGATAAAAAGTTGTTAATCTGCACACGGATAAATAGAAAACAAAGTCAATTTAATTGACTAAAACATATTTAAAGTGCAGTTTTTTCAGGAGATCCGGCATGAGGAAGAAATTTGTTATCCAAAAAAAGAATCACTTTCCCTTGACCAGAACGTGAGCTGTCGGTTCTCCTTTTTTAGGCAAAATTTTAATTCAGATAAAGGGTTTCCGGTTGGAGATCCTTTTTTTATTTCAGCGACAAAACTACACTGTCAACTCAATTTCTTCTGGGCGTGTATGTTTCCAGCGGCGGTGCGACCATAAATAATACTCTGGTGTTTGTCGAATTGCTTCTTCCATTTTTCGAATGTAGGTAAGGAGTATATCCTTCGATTCTACCTTCGAAGGATCCCCTATAAGCTGCGAGAAATGAGCTTCGTAATGACCGCGTTTAAGCTTTTTTACATGAAGGAAAAATATGGGTTGATTGGTTTTAATGGCAATCTTTTCAGGGCCGGTAAAAAACGGCGCTTCACGGTTTAAAAACAAGGTCCAGAATGGCGAATTTGCCGGTGGTGTTTGATCGGCCGCCAGCCATAAAACAGCCGGTTCACCGCTTCGGACATGCTCAATAGCTGCACGTGCCGATTTGTGTACCGGTACCGATTCTCCCCCCCATTTACTTCGTGAATGTTCAATATACTTCTCGAAAGCTATATTCCCCCGAATCGGGTTCACAATCATCAGCAGTTTATGCGCCGATTTGGTTTGAATAGAGCTACACCACTCCCAATTGTTATAATGAAATCCGAGCAGCATAATACTACGTCCTTCCCGGGCATATTGTTGTGCCAATTCCAGCCCTGTAACTTTCAGGCGCTTATCCATCTGCTTTTCGCTCATGCTGTGCAGTTTGATTGTTTCAAGCGAAAAATCGCAGAAATGGCGATAATAGCGGTTCATAATTGTATTAATTTCCTGCTCGCATTTTTCAGGAAATGCATGGCGAAGATTATCCAGAATCACCTTTTTACGATAGCCGATCACATGCCGCACTATCATGTAGAAAAAATCGGCAATCCCATAAATTACCCAAAACGGCAGTACCGAAATAGATTTTAACAGCAGCACTACAAAGCCGTTCAACAGGCGTTTAAAAAATCCTTCGTGATAGCGCTTATCTTTTTTGCGTAAACTCTCGTCAACCATGTTTAAATTCTATTGAATTACCGCTGTTCCTGCAGGGCGTTTGTGCTTCCAGCGTTTGTGGCTCCAAAGATAATACTCCGGATCTGATTTTATTACCTCTTCCATTTTTTCAATGTAGTGCAACAAAATTTCCTTATCATCCATTTTTGCCGGTTCATCAACAAGCAAGGTGTATTTATATTCGTATTTGCCACGCCCTAAACGTTTAGCATGCTGAAAGAATATTGGCTGATTAGTTTTTCGTGCAATTTTTACCGGACCAGCGAAAAAAGCCGCTTCACGATTCAGAAACATCGCCCACAATTGTGAACTGGCCAGTGCACTCTGGTCGGCAATTAATCCAACTACTGCCGGTTTCTGTTCCCCAAAATACTTATAGGTAACTTTCGCTGCATGCCCCATTTGTACAGCTTCGCCACCCCATTTTTCGCGTGCATTTTGCAGAAAATCGTCCATTGGTATGTTATCGCGCATTTTATTGTACACCATCAGTAAACGACAGTTCAGCTTTAATTGTAATGCACTCGACCATTCCCAGTTATTGTAATGAAAGGCCAGCAAAATAGCTCCATTTCGTTTATCAGCCCATTCATTTAAGGTTTCCGTCCCAGTAAATTTAACGCGTTTCGCCAGCTGTTTTTCCGACAAATTGTAAAGCTTTATACTCTCTAACGACACATCGCAGAAATAGCGGTAAAATTTGTTACGAAGAATACGAATCTCATCTTCGCTTTTATCTGAAAATGCATGTTTCAGATTATCTGTAATAACTTCGCTGCGGTATTTTATCACACTTTTTATTAGAATGTTAAATACATCCGAGAGAAAATACAAACACCCAAAAGGAAGTAAGGCAATTGTCTTTAAAAATACAACAACACCCCATTTTATCGGATATTTGAAAAAACCTGGTGAATTCTGATCTTGTATTTTGTTATTACTCATTGCGTGTACTGCAAGCCCTGTTAAGATAGCTTAAAAAGCCGATTCAAAACTACACTTTTCAGTTTACATTCGCTAAAAATAGTTTTATATTCGGTAGATGAAAAAAGCAAACATGAAAACTACAATTGTCCTAATTTTTATATTAACAACAATTCATACCATCGCACAAAATAGATTTATAGCGCACCGTGGAGCCTCTTTTCTGGCGCCCGAAAACACAGTTGCATCGGCTAAGCTGGCCTGGGAACTGGGAGCTGATGCTGTAGAGGTGGATGTACATTTATCGAAAGATAACCGCGTAATGGTTATTCACGACAAAGACACCAAACGAACCTGCAGCGGGAAAACAAACTTAACAATTGCCAAAACTCCATCGATTTTGTTGCGCGATCTGGATGCAGGAAGTCCGAAAGGTGAAGAATTTAAAGGCGAAAAGATACCCTATCTAAGTGAAATCATTGAAACAATTCCCGAAGGAAAAACACTGGTCGTTGAAATTAAAGCCGGAGGAGATGATATCATTCCTGCAC
>DASQBW010000411.1:0-4222 GCA_035635015.1 Draconibacterium sp.
GACAGAAGTTACACATTTGAAGTAGCGGCCGGGGTCGACCAACTGGTATTTTCATTTATCGGAATGGCAACACAACAGGTTGAAATTGATAACCGGGAAGTTATTGATGTTGTTATGAAAACGGATGGCGAACTGGTTGACGAAGTAGTTGTTATTGGCTACGGCCAGGTTGAAAAGAAAGATTTAACAGGATCGGTGGCAACTGTAAAATCGGAGGACATTGTGCAAATTAAAACACAAACCATCGATCAGGCGTTAGTGGGCCAAATGACCGGTGTTCATGTTACAGCAAGCGGTGGTGCTCCAGGTAGTGGAGCTATCGTTCATATCCGTGGATTAAGTGGAATAAAAGGAGATAACCAGCCCTTGTATGTGGTTGATGGTGTTCCTATTGTACAAAATCCTAATTTCGGAACCTTAGGGCTGGGAACGTATGGAAACAGAGCCAATCCTTTGCTTTCAATAAATCCCAATGATATAGAACGCGTTGACGTATTAAAAGATGCATCGGCGGCTGCCATTTATGGTTCGCGGGCTGCAAACGGTGTAATTCTGGTTACAACAAAAAGAGGAACCCAAAATCAGGCTCCCAGTTTTAACTTTAGCGTAAAAAGTACCATTCAGAATCCTACAAACACTTACGATTATTTAAGTACAGACGAGTGGATTCCTTTAGTAAAAAATGCTGCGCAGGCTACACTCGACCAGTATCCGGAAATGTACTGGCCGTATTTTCCTGCAGAATATGCCATTGTTAACGATCCAAATTATTTTGGCGATGCGGATACCGACTGGCAAAAGGAAATTACCCGAAATAATGCGCTGTGGAATGAATACAACTTCAATGTATCAGGCGGAAGCAGCAGCGTTAATTACTACGTTTCGTTAACGGCTTCCGACCAGGAAAGTATTTTTAAAGGCGGACAATTTGATCGTTACGGATTTAGCTCAAGTCTTGATGCAAATATTACTTCAAAATTTAAGGTTGGTAGTTCAATCAACTATAACTACTCTGTAAATAAATCATCTAACCTGTCGAGCCTGCAGAATGGAAATTTCAGACCTGACCTGCCTGTTTATGACGAGGACGACAATTTTACCGGTACACTAGTAAGTTATGGATACATCCTTAATCCATTAGGAGACGAGGCCCGGAATAAAAATAAAACAGTGGCCAAAAATATGTATGGCTCTGTTTATGGTGAGTTGGAATTAATAACCGGACTTAAAGCTCGCTCTCGCGTAAACCTTAGTCTAACCGATAGTAAAGCTGAACGTTTTTCGCCTTCATTCTCGAAAAATGCTGTTATGCAAGCAGCCTATTATTCGGAAGAGGGTGCACGTTTAGCCAATCAGCTGAGCACAGGTTATACCTTTAGTTTTGAAAATACGATAACTTATAAAAAAGCATTTAACGACATTCATAAATTCGATGCTTTATTAGGTATATCATGGGATCAATCGCGTTTGGATATGGAAGCACAAACTTACCTCGGATTTCCTGATGATGAGTTTTTAACGAATATTCAATCTTCTAACGATGTAATTGAATGGTCCAGCGAATCTTTCGAAAGCGGTTTGAATTCTTATTTTGGCCGGTTTAATTACATCTATGATGAAAGATTCCTTGCAACCTTTACAGCGAGGTACGATGGTTCCACAAAATTCGGACCTGATAATAAATGGGGATTTTTCCCATCGGGAGCATTGGCCTGGAACATGCATAACGAGGCGTTTTTAAAAGATAATGCGCTTATTGACCAGTTAAAACTCAGAGCCAGCTTAGGCCGCACAGGTCAGGATAACCTGCCGGCATTCTCTTATTTAGCCTATTACAAGTCGCTTGATAATGGCGATTCATTTTATAACGGCGTTAACGGAATTGCTGTTGCAGGTGTTCCAAATGCCGGAATTAAATGGGAAACTACCGATCAGCTGGACTTGGGTGTTGAGTTTGGATTGTTTGATTACCGTTTGACCGGTGAAATTGTGTATTTTGAAAAAAATACTTCCGATATTATATTATTGGTTCCGATTGCTGCCGAAACAGGATCGTCTGCATGGCAGGGAAACATTGCCGATGTATCGAATAAAGGTTGGGAGTTTACCTTAGGTGGCGATATTATCCGTTCCGGAGATTTCAGATGGAACTCATCATTTAATATCTCCTTCGTAAAAAATAATGTTGATGCATTAAAAGGAGGGGCAACTACAACCTCGGGAAGTACAGGAATAAAAGAAGGTTACCCGATTGGTGTAATTTTGGGGTATGATGTTGTAAAAATTGCACAGGAGCAGGATGAGATTGATGCACTAAACGAACAGGCCGGTGGAAGTTACCAATCATCACTTCGAGCGCCCGGCGATTACATTTTCAGAGATGTTTCGGGACCGGACGGTAAACCTGATAATAAAATTACTTCTGACGACAGAATCCCACTAGGCGACATTAATCCTGAATATTTTGGCGGATGGAACAATAGAATAAGTTACAAAAACCTTGATTTTGGTTTTAACTGGCAGTTTGTGCAAGGTGCTGAAAGAAATTACGACGCTATTTCCAATCTCTACAGTTTTCAATCATCATACAATGCCTTAGACATTGTAAACGAAACCTGGAGAGAAGATTTCAGGGATGCTCCTTATGCACGCCTGTCATCCGGAACACACGGTTACACTCCTACATCGAGGTCGATTGTTGATGCTTCTTATATACGTCTGCGTTCAGCTACAATAGGGTACAGTTTGCCTCAACAATGGTTTAAGAAAATTGGGGTTTCAAATGCACGCTTGTCGCTTACCGGTAATAACCTGATTACCATTACCGATTATCCGGGACTGGATCCGGAGAGCGTAAATACGCAACGAGGAGGAGCTACCATTGATATGACCAATGACGGAGGATACGCCTATCCAAACACCCGTACATTTACAGTTGGATTAAATGTTACATTTTAAAAATACAACATCATGAAGATTTTAAAACAGATATACATTACCCTATTTAGCCTTCTATTGTTAGGGTTTGCTTCATGCGAACTCACACCAGAACTTGACGATTACGAGCCGCTCTATTCTTTGCCGGCCGAAACTGCTATTACCGGAGAACCAACAGCCGAACTGGCGCTTACCGGTATTTATTCAGGATTCAGACAACTAAGCAGTGGATCCGGAAATCCGGAAATTTATATTGTTCCCGACTTAATGAGTGGATATGCACAGGGATCATTCTACAACAGTACCGATCCTGAAGTTATTGGATGGATTAGTAATGATCCTTTACTTGTTGGTGCCAGCAATCAGACTGGTATTTATACCCGAATGTATGACATCGTTAATCGGTCTAATTGGTTGATCGCCAGTTTAGAAAAATTATCGGACAATGACTTTGAAACTCCCGGTAGAAGAAATGAAATAATTGCAGAGGCTAAAACATTAAGAGCAGTAGGCCACTTTTATTTGTTGCGTTTATTTGGCCAGTTTTACGATGTTAATTCTGAATATGGTATCGACATCAGGCTTATTCCTGCCGAGAATGCCGATGCACAACCCCGGAAGTCTGTAGCCGATTCATATAAAGCTATTTTTGACGATTTGGACGCAGGTATTGCTGATGGCCCTGAACCAAGGGGGACAATGTATGTAAATAAATATTTTGCAAAAGGATTAAAAGCCAAAGCTTTATTGTATAAAGGAGACTATGCGGCAGCTGCCAGCCTCGCAAACGAATTAATCAGTGATGGTATGTTTTCGCTGGCACCTGATTATGCTGAACAATTTCAGCCACATACTTCAGTTGCACTTTATGATAATCCTGAAATCCTTTTCGGATCAAGTGGTGATTCAGATGCTGGTCTTGGAATTGGAAACTTTTACAGTGGATTTTTTGCTGCAATCTCGCAAAATTATATTGATGCTGTTTCGGATTCAATTCAAATTGCCGGACAAACCATTTTATTTGATGGTGGAAGAGCTACTTCTGTATTGAATGTCAATAACTCGTATGGTGGCTACTGGTCTTCAAAGTACACTTCTTATTTTGCAGACGGAACTTTCGAAATGATTTACCATCTGCGCCTGGCTGAAGTTTATCTTATTTTGGCCGAAGCCAGTGCCCGTGCCGGTTCAAGTGTTTCTACCGAAGCATTGAATGCATTGAATGACCTGCGTATTGCCCGTGGTGCAACAACCGGAGGAGATGGGTATGTTACCTATCCTGAAT
>DASQBW010000412.1:0-6883 GCA_035635015.1 Draconibacterium sp.
GTACATGCCATTCATAAATGCCATCATGAATATGCCCGCAAAAAGACCCAGGGCAATAGCCGCAATCATTACGATACTGCGGGTTTTGCTTCGCCAAACGTTTCGCCATGCTATTGAAAGTATCATTTTGTTTTATTTAAGCCGGAAGCACGAAGTTGGATGTAGGAAGTGGTGACCTTAAAATCCAATCTGTTGTATTCCTGATTATTATTCATTTTCATTACTGTGAGAACTGAAAACTGTTACTGCAAACTTTCTTATGCGCGCATTGCTTTTGTGATTTTTAACCGGCTGACGTTGGTCATCGGGAAAATAGATATAAAAATGCTGATGAGGAAAACCACTATCATCTGGTTGTAAAAGAGCGAGGCTTTCATCGAGACAAACATGTACGGTTCCATGCCATAAATTTCGGTAGCTTTTGCCATGTCGCCTGTAAGCGGAATTGGGTTGTAGTAAAAGTACAGACAGAAAAAGTAACTAGATATCAGCCCAACTGTGCAGCCGATCAGTCCGATAAAAAGTGTTTCGATAAAAACCAGGGAGGCTAATTTGCGCTTTTGCATACCCACGGCGTGTGTAACTCCAAACTCGCGCTGGCGTTCTTTCACCATCATAATAACTACGCTAAACATACCGAAGGCAATAACCAGGTAGAGTATCCCAAGCATGATAATTCCACCGCCGCGGTCGCTTTGAATTATTTGCACCAGTTCAGGTGTCATTTCTGTCCAGGTCATTACGGTGTTCTTTTCCGGAAGAATTTGCTCAATCTTTTTCTTTATGTGATTCACGCTGTAATGATCATCGGTCATTACAACCAGTGAAGTTGACAAACCATAAGCTGAATAGAACTCGCGCGCTGTGTTGATTTCCATATACACAAGACGTTTGTTGAATTCGGCGTTGGGATGTTTTATTATTCCTTTTATCGGGTACAAACCACTCGCACTAATCCCGTGATAGCCTTGTGAGATCATCACAAGCGTATCACCAACATCCAGTTCCAGGTATTTGGCCAGACCACTGCTGATCACCACTTCTTTATCTCCTGATTTAATAAATTCTCCCGACTGCATTTTTTTCGAAAGATTTGTAATCTGGTCCTCGGCTTCGGGCTCAATACCCATTACCATGGCCGGTTTACTTTTCATGTGGTCGGCAGCCAGTGAAAACGATTCCAGACGATTGGAAACCAATGAAACGTCTTTTATATTTTTAATCTGGTTTTGAAGATCAGAATCCACCTCGAAACTGTTGTCGAGCGTGCGTTCGTCCCAATAAGCTGTATCCTGCACCTGCAAATATCCGGTGTAGAACTTTACTGAATTATCGATCATGCTGTCGTACGAACCTTCCTGCATCGACCGCATCCACGAGGCCAGCAGCACGCTGAACACGATTGATGATATGGCAATAAGAGTGCGGCGTTTGTTTCGCCAGAGGTTGCGCCAGGCTAGTTTTATATTTGTTTTCATGACAAGGATTGATTTGTTGATGGGTTGAAGGACTGAATTACAGGTCTATTGAAAGACAGAAGGATTGATGGGGTGATTGAGTTTTTTATATACATCGGTGTAGTTTTCATTTTTTAGCTTTTAGAGTTTTTGCGGGCCGAAGCCATAATTTTGAGAATTTCCAAACTTTCTTGGTGCAGGAGTTTTGTATCGGGAGAGTTGCTTAAATTAGATTCTATTAATAGGTCCAACCACATTTCGGTTTCATCGGCTTCTTCTACCACAATGCTCAATTTGCTAAAGAATTCGGCCTTTGATCTGGCCCTGTAAGCTGCTCGATAATTGGCATAAACAGAACTGCCGGATCTGAGTAACTGGTTTTTTACAATGTTTGCCTCCTGAATTTTTGGTAGATTCTGACAGAGTTTAATTAGTTCAAGCACAAACTTCTTCAATCGTGCTTTCATATTTTCTCTATAACTAATACTTGCATTCTCCATAATTCTTCGATTTCTATTCAGTCCCTCAGTCCCTCAATCCTTCAGTACTTATCGTATCCTTTTCATATTCTGCTGCGAAAAAAAGCTCTCTTTCAAATCAACATCAAACTCAATTTTATCAAAAATCATAACCGTTTTATTGCCTTCTTCATCTGCAGGAATCATTTCCAGGCGTGTTGGCATTTCTCGATCGTCCATCATTTTTACATCCGTCAGAATTTCAGTATTTACCAAATAGCCGTCTTCATCGTAGAATTCCGCTTTTAGCCAGTGTAATTCTTCCTTCGAAATCCACATAATCACTTTTCCCCAAACAACGGGCGCATCTTCGTGTGGTATCAGTTCAATTTTATAGCACGAATAACCATCAACTTCTTCCTCACCAAGTAATTTGTTCGAATAGTCTTTTGCCATTTGCGATTCTTTAACCAAATCGTCGTTGGTAAAATCTGATCCCATCCACGATTGCATCATCATCGAAGGCGGGATTTTTATCATGCGTTGTATGGTTGGTACCCAGTTCCACATTTCTTTATCGCGTTTCAGAAAAACCTGGCCTTTTTCTTTTGCCGGTGCAGTAATATAAATGAGCGAATAGTCGTTTCCCAATGTCCAGTTTTTCATCGAAACAGTGCGGCTCCATCCCGGGCGTTCAATAATCATGGTCATTTCGCCACGACTTGATTCTCCTCTGAATTTTTCATCAGCTTGTTTTATAATTGCTGTCATATCCTGTGCAATTACTGCCACAGTTATAACCATAAATGTTAGTGTAAGATGTATGCGTTTCATTTTGGTAATTATTGATTATTAACGATTTTAAATGATGCTGAAATTACGGCTTCTTCCAGTTTCTCCATCGGGAAAACCTTGGGTGCAGCAACACAATACAAGAAGGCACCTTCCAGTAAAGAGGCAATCGCCATCAGGTCCGTTTCCGGATCTTTGCTTCCATGAGCTTTTATAAATCCATAAAATAAGTCGAAAATTGGAGCAGCTTTTTCTTCGTACATTTCAGCAAAAGCTTTTGAAATTTGGGGTTGCAACAATAACGAAAAGAACAATTTCCAGTGTTGCATATTTTCCCGCAACAGTTTGAAATTCTGCCGGATGAAATATATGAATTCTTCGTCGGTAAGGATTCCTTCGTGATTCATATCCAGATTGTCATAGATTTCGTTAAACCCATGCTCCATTAACTCGTCAAGTATTTCTTTCTTGCTGTTGAAGTAGTTGTAGGTTAGTCCTTTGGAAATTTTTGCTTTGGCTGCAATCTGGCTGATTGAAGTTGCGTGATAGCCTGTTTCTGCAAATAATTCTAGCGCAGTTTCCATGATTAACTTCTTTTTCTGTTTTCTGATATCGTCGAATTGTTCCGGACTTCTTGGCATCTTTTATTATTTATTGATTGAACGTTCGGTCAAAGATACGACATGTATTTTAAAATTACAATAAAATTTGTGTTTAATTGACCGGTTGGTCAACTTTATAATTGTAGAATTATAGACGAAATAGTTCGAATTAGAGGGTGATGTTTGAAAATTAACCGAAAATTTATTGACAATTTTAGCATTGCATCAATAGTTGCAAGCAAATGTAAAATAACTTGCTTTCTTTGCGCCCAATTGTTTTTAATAGGTAAGGGGCGTAATTAACCCCGTATTACATAATTTACGTAAATGAAAATATTTGAAGGACATTCTTTCCATATACCCGTTTTGGGTGTGGGATATTCAATGGACACACCTGTTAATGTAGCACCTTACGGAATTTCATCAGTGATTTCGCTTGTTGATGATTCGCTGATGGAAACCATACGCGAATTCTACTGTAAAAAGTTTGATTTGCCGTTTACTGCCATCCCGAAAAAGGTGGATGATCACAGGGCAAAACGCATAACATCGTACCTGAATACGATGGAAGAGGTTGTAAATAAAAAGGTTGAAAGCTTGAAAGCTTCTTTTTCGAATGTTGGAGGCGAATTGGAAAAATATTACGATATGCTTCCCGAGGCATCGGAATTGAAGGCAAAATTCAGCAACCTGGGATTTAAAAAATCGGTTTCGGATGAGCTGAAAAAGTGGGTGAACGAGAAGTTGCCGGTGGGGTCGATTGATGTAAACATTATGACCAAGCTCGACCAGATAAA
Source organism: Draconibacterium sp. (assembly GCA_035635015.1). GTDB lineage: Bacteria > Bacteroidota > Bacteroidia > Bacteroidales > Prolixibacteraceae > Draconibacterium. The sequence goes on from DASQBW010000412.1 coordinate 4,107, forward strand.
CAAAAAAGATGGAGAAGAACTTCCCATCGAATATAACGATGCACATGCGGCGTTGCGTGGTTTTGCCAACAGCAACCTCAGTTCTTCGTTGGTACTTTCTGCCGGAATGAGTCCGCGTTTGTACAGCTACATCGAAAATTTTAAGGACTTCTTTCCTGATATTACCGGTAAGATCAAAAAGAATATTATTCTAAAAGTTAGTGATTTCCGATCGGCATTGGTGCAGGGCAAAATGTTAGCTGCAAAAGGACTTTGGGTTTCCGAATACCGGATTGAATCAGGAGTTAACTGTGGTGGACATGCTTTTCCGACCAATGGTGTTTTGTTCGGACCAATTCTGGAAGAATTCAGATTAAATCGTGAAAAGTTATTTGAAACTTGTATTGAGGTTTATAAAACGGCTTTACAAAAAAAGGAACTTTCGCAGCCTAAGCAAGATCCGGAAATGAAAATTACCGCGCAAGGTGGTGTAGGAAATGTTGAGGAGCATAACTTTTTGATCGACCATTACAACATGGACAGTGTTGGTTGGGGGTCGCCTTTTATGTTGGTTCCCGAGGTTATTAGTATTGATACTGAAACCATGAACCTGCTGGCTGAAGGCAAAGAAAAAGATTATTATTACAGTGGTTTGTCGCCGCTGGGAGTGCCTTTTAACAGTATTAAAGGTGCATCAATGAGTAAGCTGCGTTTGGCAATGGCTGCCGATGGAAAAGCCGGAATGCCTTGTACAAAAGGTTTTTTAAGGTATAACACTGAATATACTGAAAAACCAATTTGTACCTCGTCACGCCAGTATCAAAACAAAAAGTTGAAAGAATTGGAGGCGATGAATTTGCCGGAAGCAGAATACAAAAAAGCCTACGATAAAATTATTGAGCCGGAATGTTTATGTGTAGGGCTTGGAATTTCGATGTTACAATCGAAAGGGATTGCTGTTAAGGAAAACGAAAAAGTAACGGTTTGTCCGGGACCAAACCTGGCTTATTTCTCAAAAATCTCTTCGTTGAAAGAGATGGTTGATCATATTTACGGTCGTATAAATTTGCTGGACAAAGGTTACCGTCCGCATATGTTTTTAAAAGAGTTGAGTATGTATCTTGATATCTTTAAAGAGCGTATGGAAGCTTTCCAGAAAAATACCGAAGACGTAAAAGAAAAGCGTAACCTCTTAAAATTTAAAAAGAACCTGATGGACGGCATCGAGTACTACAAAAATCTTTTTGGTGAAAAGAAAAAGGATATGGTTCTGGAATTGGAAAAACTGATTCAGAAATATTCAGTTCTGAACGTGGAATTGTAATTGTTTTCATATTACCATATAAAAGCGGGATCTATTAATTGGATTCCGCTTTTTTTGTTCATGTTTTCCTGAGGCTATGGTTTGATGTAAAATTGAAAAGATAGAACCAAAGCTGGATAACAACTGGAAATAGTTCAAAAATAACAAAACCTATCGCCGATAAAGGCAATAGGTTTTGTTGTTGCAGAGAATCTTTTGTTTCAATCAGAATTTATGTGATTTGTTCTTTTAATTCTCCCTGTATTACAAAATGTTTTATACTTATTTTGTTTACTTATCTTAACTCGCGCGGTTTAAGAAAAAGTTTGTCGGCGGTTGATATCTCAATAAATGAAGCGCCGGCATCAACACCAAAACGTCCACCAACGTATATAACAAGATCATCCATACTGATAATTCCCTCGCTTACCAATTCGCGAACAGCAGCCTTTTGGATTTTCATCTTGTTCTTTTTTGTTTCGAGGAACGAAGGATGAACGCCAAACGAAAGTGCAAGTTCGCGCATTACGTATTTTGAATGGCATTTTACAAAAACAGGGAATATTGACCGGTGTGAAGACAGGTAACGAGCCGTTTTCCCGGTTGTAGTGGAAGTGATTATCGCATCGGGTTTTAATTCTCGTGCAGCTCTAATTGCCGATTGAGCAAGGTAGGCGGGGATATCTGCCTTTAGAGGTACCATTAATTCGCGACGGTCGCGATCGGGTTCAACTTCCTGTGCAATTTTATCCATTGCCTTTATGGCTTCTACCGGATATTTCCCGTATGCTGTCTCTCCACTCAGCATAATTGCATCGGTGCCCATATAAATGGCGCTGGCTACGTCGCTCACCTCGGCTCGTGTTGGCCTTGGATGCTCAATCATGGTATGCAGCATTTGTGTGGCAATAATTACTGGTTTTTGGTGTAAAATAGCCCGTCGCACAAGGTTGCGCTGTACAGCCGGAATTTTTTCTTCCGGTAGCTCAATCCCCAAATCGCCACGTGCCACCATTATACCGTAGGCATTTTCCAATATCTCGTCGATATTTTTAACGCCCTCCATGTTCTCAATTTTGGCAACGATTTTAATCGGGCTGTTATTTTCGTCCAGAATCTGTTGTACATCTGCAACATCTTTTTTATGACGTACAAACGAATGGGCTATAAAGTCCAGATCATTTTCGGCTGCCCAGCGAATAAACTCAATGTCGCGTTCGGTTAACGATGGTAATTTTATTTCTACTCCTGGAACATTAATGCTTTTGCGCTTTTTTATAACGCCGGAGTTTCCAACCTTACACAATAAATATTTTATGTGTTTTTCTACCACTTCAAATTCAATATCGCCGTCATCTACAAGAATTTTGTTGCCAACTTTTAAGTCGTTTACAAAACCTTTGTAATTAACACAAATGTTTTTAACATCGTCCAATACTCCGGCAGAGTAAGAAAGTGTTACATATTCTCCTTCCTTAACTTCAGTGTCCGACAG
>DASQBW010000413.1:0-1841 GCA_035635015.1 Draconibacterium sp.
ATGCAATACATTAATATATTAGGTTTACGAAAGGCTGACAAACGTATTCTTGACCAGCAGTTTTTCCCAAATTACACCAGTCAATATTGAGGATAGAGTCATAAAAAAGAGGGAAACCGATGTCTCCCTCCTTATTTAACCAAAAATCACAACATGAAAATATTGTTGATTTTAAATTTAAAACTTTTTGACTAAAAGCTCAAAGTATGAACTTATGTTATAAAGCGCATTTAGAACTTATTCAGTTTAATCCCGTCCGAAACAAAGGAGATTATCCGGCTTTTATACAATCCTCCTATCGCCTTTTTAAAATTCTTTTTGCTAATTCCTAACATGCCCTTTATCATTTCAGGCGAAGACTTATCGGTAACAGCAAGAAAGCCACCATTTGCTTTTAGTTCATCCAAAATCTTTGCAGAAATAGCATCCACTTTTTCGTAACCCGGTTTTTCAAGTAAAAGGTCAATTTTTTCATCGCTACGCACTTTGGCAATAAATCCCTTGGTCCTACTTCCATTTTCGAGCTTGCGAAAAACCTGATTTTTATACAACATGCCTGAATGTTCCAGGTTTACAATTGCTTTATAGCCCAAATCGGTTTCTTCAAGAATGATCAGATCAACCTCCTGCCCTTTTGTATAATCAGGAGGAGTATTGTCCAGAAACTTATTCAATTTAGCTGATGCGACTACACGGTTCGAAACCAAATCGAGGTAAATAAACACCCAATACCTTTTACCTTCAGCCATTTTGCTGCGTTGCTCACTAAACGGCACCAACAGGTCTTTTGCCAGCCCCCATTCGAGAAAAGCACCAAATTTACCGGTAGTCTTTACTTCCAGGTGCGCAAATTCTCCGACAATTGCCAGAGGTTTTTCGGTGGTAGCTACCAATCTATCTTCCGAGTCGGTATAAACAAAAACCTCTGCCTCTCCTCGCTCCTTAACTCCGGCATCAATGTATTTTTTGGGCATAAGTATTTCGCCATGATCTTCACCGTCAAGGTACAAGCCATTGTCTGTTTCCCGAATTATCTTCAGCGTGTTATATTTTCCAATCTCTGTCATTTCTGATTTTTTCAAATGCGCAGCAGTTCTTCTGCCGCTTTAATTGTTGTATCTGTTAGTTTATCGCCACCAACCATTTTTGCCAGTTCTTCAACTCTTTCTTCCGCATTTAAAGCTTTAATAGAGGTGTAGGTTTTTCCATTCTCATCAAACTTATACACTCTGAAATGAGTATCTCCTTTTGCAGCAATTTGTGGTAAATGAGTAATATTTAGAATCTGTGTAGTTGATGAGAATCTTTTAATAATAGCTCCCATTTTCAAGGCTATTTCGCCCGATACACCGGTGTCGATTTCATCAAAAATAATAGTTGGTAATGCTTTCGAATTACGCAGTAAATTTTTTATTGCCAGCATTAATCGCGACATTTCGCCACCCGATGCAATTTTAGAGATTTCATCAGGTTTTGAATCGGGATTGGCACTAAATAAAATCGAGATATCATCTTTTCCATCCAACCTGAAATCTGAAAGATATTCGTGCTCAATCTGCAATTTTGCCTTATCCATACCCAATTGATTTAAATCGGCAATAACAGAGCTTTCAATGGATTGAAATGCTTCCTTACGCTTCTGGCTTAACTGGCCGGCAACATGTTCCAATTTCACTTTTTGTTCATCCAGCTTATTTTTTAATGCACCAATTTCATCGTCGTAACCCACCGTTTTTGCAATCTTTTCGTCAAACTCATTACGAAGTTGAACAAGTTCAGCCACCGACGAAACACGATGCTTTTGTTGCAGCGAATACAATAAATTTAATCGGTCATTAACC
>DASQBW010000414.1:0-1713 GCA_035635015.1 Draconibacterium sp.
TTTCACCTCTTTCACATCTTCTTTAAAACGTTTGAGCGATCCTAACAATCCGTCGTAGATTACAATTCCATCGCGGATCACACGAACTTTCGAGTTACGCGACACTTTTCCATCACGAACGATACAACCCGCAACGGTTCCCACCTTCGTAATTTTAAATATCTCAAGTACTTCAACAGTTCCGGTAATTTCTTCCTTAATTTCAGGAGAAAGCATACCTTCCATCGCTGCCTTAATCTCATTAATTGCATCGTAAATAATCGAGTACAAACGAATATCAATTTGTTCTCTTTCGGCCATTTTACGAGCATTTAACGAAGGTCGTACCTGGAAACCAACTACAATCGCTTCTGATGCGGCGGCTAGTGAGATGTCAGATTCGGAAATCTGCCCCACTGCTTTATGAATAATATTGATCTGAATTTCTTCGGTCGACAGTTTGATCAACGAATCAGACAGTGCTTCGATAGATCCATCCACGTCACCTTTAACAATAAGGTTAAGTTCCTGGAAATTACCAATTGCAATACGACGTCCAATCTCGTCGAGTGTAATATGTTTTTGTGTACGAAGTCCCTGTTCGCGTGCCAACTGCTCACGTTTGTTGGTAATGCTTCGGGCTTCCCGCTCACTATCCATCACATTAAACTTATCTCCCGCTTGTGGTGCGCCATTTAATCCCAGAACAATGGCGGGCTGTGCAGGTCCAACAGTCGTTACATTTTGATTACGCTCGTTGAACATTGCCTTTACGTGACCGTAGTACTGACCAGCAATAATAATATCGCCAACTTTTAATGTACCACTTTCAACCAATAAGGTTGAAACATAACCTCTTCCGCGATCAAGCTCTGATTCAATAATTGTTCCCTGAGCCTTCTTATCTGCATTTGCTTTCAGTTCAAGCATTTCGGCTTCGAGTAATACTTTTTCAAGAAGATCTTCAATCCCAATTCCGTTTTTGGCCGAAATATCGTGCGACTGGTATTTACCACCCCATTCTTCAACCAGGTAATTCATATTGGCCAGTTCTTCTTTTATTTTATCAGGGTTTGCGCCCGGTTTATCGATTTTATTAATAGCAAAAACAATGGGTACACCTGCTGCAGATGCGTGGTTAATCGCCTCAATGGTTTGAGGCATCACGTTATCGTCGGCTGCCACAATAATAATTGCAATGTCGGTAACCTGTGCACCACGGGCACGCATTGCTGTAAATGCTTCGTGACCCGGTGTATCGAGGAATGTTATATCTCTACCATCTTCAAGACTTACGTGATAGGCACCTATATGCTGGGTAATACCACCGGCCTCGCCGGCAATAACATTTGTACTTCGAATATGGTCGAGCAAAGAAGTTTTACCGTGGTCAACGTGTCCCATTACAGTAACAATTGGCGGACGAGCTTTCAAATCTTCCGGGTTGTCCTCTTCTTCCTCAATCGCTTCAGCAATTTCCACACTAACAAACTCTACTTTGTAACCAAATTCTTCAGCTACAACCGCCAGTGTTTCAGCATCAAGACGCTGGTTTATAGAAACAAACAGACCCAGCGACATACATGATGAGATAATTTCGTTCACACCTACATTCATCATGGTAGCCAACTCTGCAACGGTAACAAATTCGGTTACTTTCAGTACGTTTTGCGCCAACATTTGCTGTTCCATATCTGCCTGCATCTTTTCGCTGGCAGCGGCACGTTTGTCTCG
>DASQBW010000415.1:0-1921 GCA_035635015.1 Draconibacterium sp.
ATGTGCGGCTTCCTACCACAATACCACGATCCAGATCCTGGATGGCTCCTGCCACAATTTCAGAGGCAGAAGCAGAGCCGCTGTTTACCAAAACAGCCAGTTTTATTGTGGTATCCATTGGTGCAGCAGCAGCCTTATAAACTTTGTCCCATTGTTTTACTTTTCCGCGCGTACTAACAATCTCTTCTCCCAGAGGTACAAAAAAATTGACCATTTTAACCGCTTCGACCAGTAGTCCTCCAGGATTGCCTCGCAGGTCGAGAATTAAGCCTTCGGGGTTGTGTTCTTTTAACTCCATATAAGCTTTTTGAACCTCGCGGCTGCAATTGGCCGTAAAACTCGACAAGCGAATGTATGCAGTGTTCTGATCCAGCATTCCGTAGTAAGGAACGGCATTAATGCTAATTTTTTCGCGAACTACATCAACCGTAAAAGGTTTCTTTTCTCCCAATCGCTGAATTTTAATGGCAACGGGTTTATTTGCCGGGCCTTTTAACAATGAGCTTACATCTTCAGTACTCATATCATCCGTAGCTTTACCTTCTACTTCAAGAATTTCGTCTCCTGCTTTAAGTCCGTATTTCTGCGCAGGAAATCCCTCGTAGGGTTCGGCAATAACTATTTTGTTGTTTTGTTTGCTGATTAAGGCTCCGATACCCGCATATTCGCCGGTAGTCATAAAACGAAAGTCCTCCATCTGATCCTCCGAAATGTAATTGGTATAAGGATCAAGTGATTCCAACATTTTATCGATACTTGTTTTTACCAGATCATTAGGATTCACCTCATCTACGTAAAACATATTTAATTCGCGAAACAGCGTATGGTAGATATCCAGGTTTTTAGCAATCTCAAAATTTTTCTGATCGCGGGTAAAGCTAAATAAGCTAACTCCAACAATCATCATTAATGTTAATCCTATAATTACTCTTTTTCTCATCTGCTTAAAATTTTATTTCCTTACGGTTTGCATCCATGAACCCAAACGGCAAAATTTGCTTTTTCAAACCTTGCAATACTCCGGTTGTTAAAACCGTTTCACAAATAATTCATCAATGTTTATCCCTGTTATTGTTCTGAACTTTATTGTTTCTATTTCTTTATTGAACTGCCAAAAGTAAGAAATCTTACCTGAAATATGACACCGCAAGCTGAAATACATTTCGTTAATTTATATTAAAACCAGCACTTTATATTATAGTTATAACAACTCGGTAAGCAAAAAGGTTAACAGGCGTTAAAATCAGAAATCCATTAAACCATGCCTTACAACCACCGTCAAAAGTTCCGGATAACAAAACAATTAAATTTTTTAGAAACATGAAAACTAGATTTTTATGCATGGTAATTCTCGGCGTTTTTGTCCTGTCGTTTTCAACGATGGCACAAAACCCGGAAAGAAGAAGAAAAGCACCACAGCAAAGAGGAATGATGGCCGACCGGGCTGATCGTCCAAAACGTAACATGGAACAGCTCTTTACTGAAGAGCAGCGGGAACAGCTAAAAGCATTACGTCTGTCATCCACAAGTGAAATTCAGCCGCTAAGCAATGAGTTAAATGAGCTGGAAGCGAAACAGCGTACGCTTACCACATCAGAAGATGCAGACATGAATGCCATTAACAAAAACATCGAAAAAATGGCCGATGTAAGGGCAGAAATTCAAAAGATCAGAGCGAAAGAGCACCAGGAAATCCGCTCGATGTTAAGCGATGAACAACGGATTAAATTTGACCAGAGAGGAGATCGGAGAAATGCACGTGGCGATTTCGGGCGAAGGCCTGATAGCCTCAATCGTTTTAAACACGGTGCATAAGGGTAATTTGAGGTATATTGATTCTGAATCAAATGTGGGTTAGAATCAGATCCAGATAAAAGGAGGCTTTTGGCCTCCTTTTTTTATGCGCGTAGTTTTTCAATCC
>DASQBW010000416.1:0-1764 GCA_035635015.1 Draconibacterium sp.
CGGATTCAAAAAGTTTGTTAAGCTGCTTTTTACTGCGGGGAAGTTGATCAGCGAGGAGTGAAATGAAATTTTCTTCCACGTTCATAATTTCGCATTTTTGGTTTTCTTAAATAAAGTTACGAAACCGAAATCAGGAAGTCAACCATTAAATGCAAGTCACTAACCAAACATAACTGGTTTATAAGCAATTTTCAAAATAACAGCTGACTCAATAATTATTCTATACTGAAATTTTCAGCATGTAGTCGGGAATTGGTGAAAATTGCAAAAAACAATTTAGTGTTCTTCAACCTTAGGAAACAAGTCAAAACAGTTTTTAACTGGCTAATAAAACTCATTTGTCATTCGTTAAAGAAGGCAGTGAAGAAGTGCCAGCTTCCAAAGTCATTCCGGGATATAGACTAAAGCGCTTTACATCGGTAGTGTAAATTTCAATCATTTCATCATCATCACTTTGCGGAGTATTGCTAAAATACAAATTGTAAGCAGCGTGCATGGGCACCATTACTTTGCAGTTCAATTTTGGAGGAATACGAATATCCATAAAATCGCAGTAGTTTTGGTTGTCCCAAACCAGGTCGGTTAACATGTTAACGTATATTGTGTCGTTTGTTGGATTTATTAGGTTCAACTTCTTAAATTGCTGTTCAGAAGGAAAATAGTCGATTTCGCACTCAAGCATCGCACCAACAAAAACAGTTCCTATTCCGGCCATTACATCAACAAAAACATTTCCACCCCGACTGCTTCGCAGTTCTTTTTGTCGCTCGTAACTTGATTTGTCGTAGATATATTTGGGGCTCGAACAGCTCTGAAGAAGCATAAACATACTTAGAATCAAGAAATAAGGTAGATGTTTTTTCATGACTGTTTTGTTTTGACAATGAAATAAGCAATATTCATGCCTTAATTTCCGCACAAAAGGTTCGGGCATATTCATAAAAACTCCGTATACTTGAAACAAAATTTTAACGTTATTAAACAAAACACAATAGTTATGAAACGACTTCTTATTGCTTCAATATTTGTTTTATTTACTACAATTAGTTTTGCACAACCAATTTTCGATCTGGGTTTAAAAGGCGGTGTGCATTACTCGAATATGAGTCTCGACGGTGAATTTGACCTGAATTCGGATGCAATAACAAAAATGCATTGGGGAGCATTTGGCCGCGTTGGTTTTGACCGATTATATGTTCAGCCTGAAGTTTATTTTAGTAAAAAAGGAGGTGATTTATCGTACGATCTTCTTGAATTGACAGGTGGTTTCGATTATAAAAACGTTGATGTGCCAGTTCTTTTGGGCTACAAACTAGTAAAAAGTTCGATGGTTGATTTCAGAATAATGGCTGGCCCGGTGTTTAGTTTTGTAACCGGTGCCAATTACCCTGATGAATTGGATCCTTATTTACATGACGAATTTTTTAACGATCATTTATTTGGAGTGCAGTACGGGTTGGGTGTTGATGTATTGTTCTTAACGCTTGACGCACGTATGGAGCATTCAAGTAAAATTTACGATGATCCGGACTTGATTAACGGAAATTCTACTTCGTTTATACTCACCTTAGGTTTTAAAATATTGTAAGAAAAAAAGATAGAACAGATAAAGGCTTTGGAGTAATTCTGAAGCCTTTTTTTATTGTTACTCAGCACTTTTTTTAAACCAGTTTACCGGGTTTAACTGCTTTTTGTATTTAGTGAACAGTTCTTTACCAACCAGTAGTCCTCCTGCCCAAAACACGACTTCCATTAATATAAAAC
>DASQBW010000417.1:0-9538 GCA_035635015.1 Draconibacterium sp.
ACCATTATGCTCTGCTGACGGTTACCAATCGTCATGAGCGCACCTTTAGAAGCCTCCGTTACTCTTTTGGAGGCGACCACCCCAGTCAAACTACCCACCACGCAATGTCCCCTGGTTGTACAGGGTTAGGCTCCAAGTAAGTAAAGGGACGTATTTCAAGGATGGCTCCACGATTCCTGGCGAAACCGCTTCATAGCCTCCGTCCTATCCTACACATCACTTACCCAGAGTCAATGCGAAGCTGCAGTAAAGGTTCACGGGGTCTTTCCGTCCCGTTGCGGGTAAACGGCATCTTCACCGTTACTACAATTTCACCGAGCTCGTGGCCGAGACAGTGCGCACATCGTTACACCATTCGTGCAGGTCGGAACTTACCCGACAAGGAATTTCGCTACCTTAGGACCGTTATAGTTACGGCCGCCGTTTACCGGGGCTTCATTTCAATGCTTCTCCGAAGATAACATCCCCACTTAACCTTCCGGCACCGGGCAGGTGTCAGGCCCTATACGTCATCTTTCGATTTAGCAGAGCCCTGTGTTTTTGATAAACAGTCGCATGCGCCATTTCTCTGCGGCCTACCGAAGTAGGCTCCCCTTCTCCCGAAGTTACGGGGTCATTTTGCCTAGTTCCTTAGCCACGAATCACTCGAGCGCCTCAGGATTCTCTCCTTGACTACCTGTGTCGGTTTACGGTACGGGCCCTATACTCGCTTTTCTTGGAAGATCGTTCACTGCTTCGCTTTGCCCGAAGGCTAGGCTCAACGTACTATTCCGTCAGTACCTAGCAGCTACAAATCTCCGTCACTTTTATTGTATAGGCGGCGCAGGAATATTAACCTGCTTGCCATCGGCTTCCCCTTTCGGGTACACCTTAGGTCCCGGCTTACCCTGATCCGATTAGCGTTGATCAGGAAACCTTAGTCTATCGGCGAGCGGGTTTCTCACCCGCTTTATCGTTACTTATGCCTACATTTGCTTTTCCAAACACTCCAGCAAAGCTCACGCTTTACCTTCAACGCAGTTTGGAATGCTCCCCTACCAGACTGCCTTATGGCAGAATCCATAGCTTCGGTGGTATACTTATGCCCGATTATCATCCATGCCCGATCGCTCGACTAGTGAGCTGTTACGCACTCTTTAAATGAATGGCTGCTTCCAAGCCAACATCCTAGCTGTCTAAGCAATCAGACCTCGTTTGTTCAACTTAGTATACACTTGGGGACCTTAGCTGATGGTCCGGGTTCTTTCCCTTTCGGACACGGACCTTAGCACCCATGCCCTCACTCCTGTGAAACATTTAGCAGCATTCGGAGTTTGTCTGGATTTGATAGGCGGCGAAGCCCTCGCATCCAATCAGTAGCTCTACCTCTGCTAAACTATCACAAGGCTGCACCTAAATGCATTTCGGGGAGTACGAGCTATTTCCCAGTTTGATTGGCCTTTCACCCCTACCCACAGGTCATCCAAAAACTTTTCAACGTTTCCTGGTTCGGTCCTCCATGTTGTGTTACCAACACTTCAACCTGCCCATGGGTAGATCACAGGGTTTCGCGTCTAGCGCCACTAACTTTACGCCCTATTCAGACTCGCTTTCGCTTCGGGTACGTCTCTTAAAGACTTAGCCTTGCTAGTGACGACTAACTCGTAGGCTCATTATGCAAAAGGCACGCTGTCATCCCGATAAATCGGGACTCCAACCGCTTGTAAGCGTACGGTTTCAGGTACTATTTCACTCCCCTGTTCGGGGTGCTTTTCACCTTTCCCTCACGGTACTTGTTCGCTATCGGTCTCTCAGGAGTATTTAGCCTTACCAGATGGTCCTGGCAGATTCAGACAGAATTTCTCGTGTTCCGCCCTACTCAGGGTACTGCTAGGATAATATTTCTTTTCTGTACCGGACTGTCACCGTCTCTGGTAGGCTTTTCCAAAACCTTTCCAGTTCAAAATATGTCTCCATATCGCAGCCCTACAACCCCAACATTGCCGAAACAATATTGGTTTAGGCTGTTCCCAGTTCGCTCGCCACTACTATGGGAATCATTATTATTTTCTTTTCCTCCGGGTACTTAGATGTTTCAGTTCCCCGGGTTAGCCTCCTTGCGGATACCCTTGCGGGTGGGTTGCCCCATTCGGAAATCTTCGGATCGATTCATATTTGCTAATCCCCGAAGCTTATCGCAGCTTGTCACGTCCTTCTTCGCCTCTGAGAGCCTAGGCATCCTCCGTACGCCCTTAGTAACTTTCTTTTTAGAGAATCCTCGTATTGATTCAATTGTATCTCTGTAAAATTGTCGTCTCTATCTTGTGATTTGATTTGACTCTCGATAATTACTCTATGTAATTATCAAAATTATTTTTTCCCAACATGCCAAAGAACTTTAAAGCACTGAAACAGTTGCCTGTTTCAACTTGTGTAGATAATTAAGGAATCGAACCTTATCGTTTGCAGTGCACCAGCATTATCTTGTGTTCACTATTACTATGAACGTGCCACTTTTTTGTGGTCTTTTTACGACTTTTCAGCCTCCGTGGAGAATAAGGGAGTCGAACCCTTGACCTCTAGAATGCAAATCTAGCGCTCTAGCCAACTGAGCTAATCCCCCGAACTTTTGAAGATTAGAATGTTGGAGTTTTGAAGATTAGAATGACCAGCGCTTTCGCATTCTCTCATTCCTTTATTCTCCTATTCCTCCATTCCAATATTCCAGTAGTCCCGCCCAGACTTGAACTGGGGACCCCTACATTATCAGTGTAGTACTCTAACCAGCTGAGCTACGGGACTGTTTCTTTTAAGCGCAAACTTGTGAGCTTTGGCTTTTAGCGCAGCTCCCGCTTTGCAACTCATTGTGTAATATTTTAAAAAAAGCAAGGACAACTATTGTCAATCTCGTCACAGAAACTCATTTAAACCTGTGCTCCAGAAAGGAGGTGTTCCAGCCACACCTTCCGGTACGGCTACCTTGTTACGACTTAACCCCAGTTACCAGTTTTACCCTAGGACGCTCCTTGCGGTCACATACTTCAGGTACCCCCAGCTTCCATGGTTTGACGGGCGGTGTGTACAAGGCCCGGGAACGTATTCACCGGATCATGGCTGATATCCGATTACTAGCGAATCCAACTTCATGGAGTCGGGTTGCAGACTCCAATCCGAACTGGGATCGGCTTTAGGGATTGGCATCACATCGCTGTGTAGCTGCCCTTTGTACCGACCATTGTAACACGTGTGTAGCCCTGGACATAAGGGCCGTGCTGATTTGACGTCATCCCCACCTTCCTCTCACCTTACGGTGGCAGTCTCGCTAGAGTCCTCAGCATTACCTGCTAGCAACTAACGATAGGGGTTGCGCTCGTTATGGGACTTAACCCGACACCTCACGGCACGAGCTGACGACAACCATGCAGCACCTTGTAAACGGTCCCGAAGGAAAGAAGTATTTCTACTTCATGCAGTCTACATTTAAGCCCAGGTAAGGTTCCTCGCGTATCATCGAATTAAACCACATGTTCCTCCGCTTGTGCGGGCCCCCGTCAATTCCTTTGAGTTTCAACCTTGCGATCGTACTCCCCAGGTGGATCACTTAATGCTTTCGCTCAGCCGCTTACTGTGTATCGCAAACAGCGAGTGATCATCGTTTACGGCGTGGACTACCAGGGTATCTAATCCTGTTCGCTCCCCACGCTTTCGTGCCTCAGCGTCAATCGTAGCTTAGTAAGCTGCCTTCGCAATTGGCGTTCTGTGTCATATCTATGCATTTCACCGCTACACAACACATTCCGCCTACCTCAACTACATTCAAGAACTTCAGTATCAATGGCAATTTTACCGTTAAGCGGCAAGATTTCACCACTGACTTAAAGTTCCGCCTGCGCACCCTTTAAACCCAATAAATCCGGATAACGCTTGGACCCTCCGTATTACCGCGGCTGCTGGCACGGAGTTAGCCGGTCCTTATTCATTTGCTACCGTCAAATACCTACACGTAGGTACAATTCTTGGCAAACAAAAGCAGTTTACAACCCATAGGGCCGTCATCCTGCACGCGGGATGGCTGGTTCAGGCTTGCGCCCATTGACCAATATTCCTCACTGCTGCCTCCCGTAGGAGTCTGGTCCGTGTCTCAGTACCAGTGTGGGGGATAATCCTCTCAGAACCCCTAATGATCGTTGCCTTGGTGAGCTGTTACCTCACCAACTAGCTAATCATACGCATGCCCATCTTGTACCGCCGAAACTTTAATCACAATAACATGCGAAATTGTGATACTATGAGATATTAATCCACGTTTCCATGGGCTATCCCTCTGTACAAGGAAGGTTGCATACGCGTTACGCACCCGTGCGCCGGTCGTCAGCTGGTGCAAGCACCACTGTTACCCCTCGACTTGCATGTGTTAGGCCTCCCGCTAGCGTTCATCCTGAGCCAGGATCAAACTCTCCGTTGTAAATATAAAAAGTTTAATATCTTTCGCTCCAGGTTTACTTGTCTCTCAGAAATCAACAAAGTTGTTTTAAAAATAACCTTGCTTTTTTGTGCTTCAAAATTTTAAAGAACTTGCGTAAAAAAACCAGCACCTCAATTTTAACCTCTTAATGCCGGTCGTCTACTTTTCTATTATTTTTTCTCTGGCTTCTCTTCTCCTTCAATCTCTCTCTTCAGCCAGAACTCGTTTCCCTTTTAACGGGGCGACAAAGGTAATTAACTTTTCAAAACCTCCAAAACTTTTTTCGCTTTTTTTGAAACTTTATTTCTAAAGCATCATGCGGCTTTGACGTGATTTTTTAAACCGTTTTAACGGCCTTTTTGTTCACTTAATTTTATCCTCACCATGTCGCTTGAACGTTGCTTTGTTTTAAAAGCGGGTGCAAAGGTAATTGCTTTTCTGAATCCTCCAAAATATTTTTTCATTTTTTTGAAATTTTATTCTTGAAACCTTCAACCGTCGATCGCTTAACCTTAACAGCTCGCTTGCCGTTTTTACCAAACCATCAACCTCCATCATTTTCCCTTTGAACGTCGCTCCCTGTTTAAGCGGCTGCAAAGGTAAATCTATTTTGGTTTCATACAAGTACTTTCTCAAGTTTTTAGGAACTTTTTTATCGAACCGATTCGCCGTGGTTAAGACCGTAATCTTTTCCCCTTCTATCGGCTTACCTCTGCCGTCCTGTTTCCCATCTTTTCTATGAACCTCGCTTCTCTCAAAGCGGCTGCAAAAGTAAATAAGGTTTTGAATAAAACAAGCACTTACTCCAAAATAAATGCAACTATTTTGGAGTTAAAAATGCAACTAATTGATAATCTGAGTGAGGAGGTTTAATAAATTTTCAGGGCTGCTGATTTAAATAGACAATATACCCGGCGACCATTCTCCAGGCACATGCTTTTTTGTGACGCTTCGGTAACCTCAACAATGATATTTTCACCTACATCAACAACACAAAAAGCCAGGCCATCTTTTAGAAAAACATCCTTAATGGTTCCTTCAACCTGGTTGCGTAATGAAATATTGGGGACCATTTCTTTCGATATTGCAATATTTTCAGGTTTGATGAGCACCTTTAATTCCTGGTTTACCTCCACATCTTTCCCGATGGTTTGAGTGAGTGCCTGTATTTGCAAGTCGCTTTTATTGCTTTTTAGCAACACCATATTTTTCGATTCGAGGTGGGCAAATACCACCAAGTGCATTACATTATACCACCCTGACTCATGCATCAGTGCCAAATTATCGGGCTGGTCTAAAAGATCGGAAAACTTTCCATGCCCCAGTAATCGGCCATTTTTAAGCAACAATAAATTATCTGTGAGACTTAAAAGGTCAGGAAGATCGTGGCTTACTATTAATATGGGAAGCGAAAACTTTTGGTTTACCTTATTTAAATACGGAATAATTTCTTTGCGCAGGTTTACATCCAGTGCAGAAAACGGCTCATCCATCAACAATATTTTCGAACCGCTGATAATGGCACGCCCAATTGCTGCTCGTTGTTTTTCCCCTCCGGAACACTGTTCTGGCTTCTTATTTAATAAATGTGCGATCTGCAAAGTATCGACCACCTCATCGAAAAGTTCCTGATCAGGATTCTTTTCACCGTACAGCAGGTTCTTCTTTATAGTATAGTGCGGAAAAAGTCGTTCGTCCTGAAAAACGTAACCCACTTTTCGCTGCCTTATCTTAACGTTTATCTTATTGTTAGTATCGAGAAGTGTGTCGCCATTTAAATGAATATAACCCGAGTCAGGTGTAACTATTCCTGCAATGGAATTCAGCAAACTGGTTTTTCCATGCCCCGACGGTCCAAAAATTCCGGTTATTCCATTCGGGATATCGGCTTTTAAATCGAGCGTAAAATCGTTTCGCTGCAGTTTTATATGGAAACTCAATGCCTCGCTCATGCCGTTTTACTTTTAATTACACGTCGATTTAGGAATTCCGCAGCGATCATTGCCAGCAACGATAATATTACAGACACCACAACCAAACGCATGGTTGAAGCCTCCTGCCCCGGAACCTGCATTTCTGAAAAAATAGCCAGCGGAAGCGTTTGTGTTTTACCTTCAATGTTTCCGGCAAAGGAGATGGTTGCTCCAAATTCCCCCAGACTTCTTGCGAACGAAAGAATGAATCCACTGATTACACCGGGCAGTGCCAACGGAAGTGTAATCGTAAAAAACACCCTGAGATTTGAAGCGCCCAAAGTGCGTGCTGCTTCTTCCAGTTTCTGATCGACCAATTCGATGGATAAACGAATGGAACGCGTAACTAATGGGAAGGACACAAAAATGGCTGCGATTACAGCTGCGTAAAATGAAAAAGCGATTTGAATTCCGAATGTTTCGTAAAAGAATTTACCTATAAATCCGCGGTTTCCGAAAACCAGTAATAATAAATAACCTGTTGTAATGGGAGGTAAAACCAATGGCAAATGCAAAATTCCTTCGACCACCGACTTGCCAAAAAACTTTTTGCGGGCCAAAAACCAGCCCACGGCTATTGCCAGCGGCAATGTTATTACAGCACAAATTAGCGCAACACTTAACGATAATTGTATTGCCGACCACTCGCTGGCTGTATATTTAAACAATTCACTCAATCTTAAATCCGTGTTTTAGCCAAATGTCTTTTGCTTCATTCGAGGTCAGAAAATTATAAAAAAGCCTGGTTTGTTCGTTGTTTTTGTTCTTTAAAATAGATGCATAAAAACCAATTGGCGGATTCAGATTATCGGGAACTGTGGAAACGATCTTTACTTTTTTTGATTTCAGTGCATCGGTTTTATACACAATTCCCATTTCCACTTCGCCTAATTCTACCACCATTAATGCCGAGCGTACATCTTTTGCCGGTAATATCCGATCAGTAAAGGCATCGGCGTAACCACCGCTCTCGATTGCTTTCCATGCATAGTCGCCGGCCGGAACATGTTTTGGGTCGCCAATGGACAAGCGACCATTAAACTGCTCCGGGAAATCATCTAAAAATGTGATGGAATCCGTTTCGCTGTCGGAAGGAACAATCACGGCCATCGATGTTCCGGCAACCTTCTCTTTTGATTCAGGAACAACCAAATCCAGATTGATCAGGTAGTCTACCCATTTTTCGTTCGCTGAAATATATACTGCAGGTTGAGCCCCCTGTTCAATCTGTCGGGCCAGTGTTCCAGACGAAGCAAAATTAAACTTGATGTCAATATCATTTTCAGCTTCATAAATTTCGGCCAGTTCGGTAACCACATTTGTAAGTCCTGCACCACTATAAACTAAAAGTTCTGCAGGCTGACTTTTCTTCGTCTTTTGACCGCAACCAAAAAACAGAAATACCATTAATATATATAGTATTGTTTTTTTCATACTATTTCGCGGCTAAAGTTATGTAATTTGTAGAACGATCGGATAAAGCTGCGATACATTCTAAAAACAAATATTAAACGGCTTCATCTGTTATTAGCGAAGAATCGCAAAATTCCTTTAATGCACTGGTAAAATCGAGCATTCTCGACAACTCCTCGCGGGTTGGCTCTAAAGTTTCCAGCACCTCCAACGAACAGAAATTCATAAACCGGTTAATAAAACGAGCCTCCTCATGAAACTCTTCCGGGATTTCCATTTTCTTACCAACTTGCTTTAACATGGCCGTAATTCCCGAATGTTCGGGTAGTTCTCCGGTACTTACACACAGAGCTGTTAGGTAGTTCTCCACTGCCATGCTCAGTACATTATATACTACCATGCTTCCCAATTTCTCCTTCCTATACGAACCAACTGCTGCTTTTGCGTAGCTGTCGGCCTCATCCATGTACTTTGTCCAGTTTGCCATAATTTCAATTTTTAGTTATCTAACTTTGTTTATACTTTTAATTGTAAGCCCAGCGAAATGTAATTCCCCGGATGTATTGTGTTTTTAATGTAGCGGTTCTTTATTCCGTCGCCATCGTGATATACATAGTGAAGATTCACTTTCACCTTCTTTTCAGCAGAAATGAGATTCACTCCAACATCCAGTTTTTTGTCTGAGCCGTCGAAATACGAAACGTCGTCATAATTCTTGTCGCCCGTAAACTTTTCGAACATTGCTGAGGGTTCCAAAATCCAGCAATTTTTGAGGAAAATATTGTATCCGGTCCGAAGCATAAAACAGTCTGCCGTATATTCCAGGTTATTATCACGATAAAGGTGGCTGTACTCTCCATCTATTTTGAGTGATGCCAGGTAAATTGTCACGTCGGCACTAATGGTTTGCGTTCTTTCAAAAATATCGGTCTTCCCTTGTGTGGAGAAACCAACGCCAAAAGTTGCACTGGTTTGTTCTTTATAAGTGTTGTTTGAGAAGCAATAGTTGTACTTCGAAAATTCTTTATCGCCAAAGTTGAGCATAACATGCCCCAGGAAAACCGGCGACCAGTTTGCTTCCGTTATGCTCACCACGTCCTGGCGGTTGATAATGGATACATTATATATAAGTGTTTGTTTTCCCAACTCGCCTAAACCTCCCAAATTAATTCCGGGGCTTATACCGTTTGCTTTTCCGGTAACGAATTGGCGCAGGTAACATGAATTTTCGGTTTTATCAAGCGAAGTGGTTGTCCATGGCGAAGTGGTTGATTCGCGGCTTAAATGTGGCAGAAAATAACCACCCGTTACATTTAACCAGTCACTTTCACAATGAAGATCGTAAGTAAAATAAGCACTCCAGAGTGTAACCGCTCCGGCATTCATCACTTCTTTTGTAGATGAAAAACCATCTTTTGCCAGGTTATCGTAAGCTAACATTACATCGTACGACAGCTCGGGCAGCACATTTCCTTTCACTCCCAAACGACCTCTTCTGAAGTAGGATGCAAAACGATCGGCAGCTACTTCATCATCGGTAGTCACTCCCTGACTGACAACATTCCAAAACTGCACCTTTACATAAGGAGTGATGGTTGGCTTGAACGGTTTTTCCTGAACGATTTTCCCTGCCGTAGCAACAAGTCCTGCCAAAAGCAGCAATATGAGAATTCCCTTAAATTTCATTGCTGCAGTATTAAATGTTCGA
>DASQBW010000418.1:0-10210 GCA_035635015.1 Draconibacterium sp.
CTGATATGGTTCTCGCCGGCATTTACTAATTCTGTGATTTCATAAATGTGCGGTGTTGCAAGACTGTTTTGCGATGCAAGTTCAGTGCCGTTAATCCACACCGTTGATTCCCAGTGCGGACGTTCCAGGTTTAGAAAAACAGGTTTGCCTTTCCAATCGGCCGGTACCGTTATTGTTTTTTGGTACCATGCTGCCCCGGTATATTTTTTCAGGGGCTGCAGCCAAAAGGGAAAACGAATATCGGATGGGTCAAAATAAGGTGCGTAGTTGGGATCCTTGTACCATTCAGGATTTCGGACTCCTCCTGTCCATTTTGTATCCATGGTAATGTCTAATCCTTTATCATTCTCAACCATAGAACCCGGCAGAATTACACGCTCATTAAAATCCTGTGTAAACCATTTTTCTGTCGTTCCAACATCCAGCGAATCCATTCTGAATTGCCATTCTCCACTCAAATCAATGGTGCTGGTTTTTTCCGAACTGCACGAAAACATCACAAGCAGTAAAAACAAATATTGATAATATCGCATAGCTGTTAATTTAGTTGTCAGATAACTCGTGTTCAATCTCTTCCAGTGATTTTCCTTTTGTTTCGGGTAGTTTTTTCAGGATAAACAGAAAACCGAAAAGACTTATAATTGCATATAACCAAAATGTTCCACCGGCATTTAACAGATCATTTAAAACCGGGAATGTATAGGTGAGCAGGAAGCTTGCTATCCAAAGTGCAGTTGTGGCAATTGCCATGGCCGCACCCCTTATGCGGTTTGGAAATATTTCGGAAAGGACGACCCACGTTACGGGTGCGAGTGTTGTGGCGTATGTGGCAATACCGAGAAGTACCAGAACCAGTACAATCATACCATCAAGTTTTAGCATATAACTGCCACCAAGCACAAAATAAATAACCGCCAGGCCTATTGAACCAAATAACATCAATTTCCGACGTCCCAGGCTATCAACAATACGCATAGCTACCAGGGTGAAAACGAAGTTAACAGTTCCTGTGATCACAATATTAAACAGCATATCACTTACTGTGAATCCGGCAGAAACGAATACTTCCTCGGCGTAATTGAATATTACATTTATGCCGCACCATTGCTGGTATATTGCCAGTACAATACCAATAATTAGTAACGGTTTTACTTTTTTGTGGAGTAAATCGCCTAGTGCGATTTTTCGGGTGTGAACTTTTAAGGTTTCTTCAATATTTTTTGCTTCAGCAAGGGCATAAGTGCTTCCTCCTATTCGGCTAAGGATATGCGACGCTTTATCATGTTTGCCTGTTTTCATCAGGAACCGGGGGCTTTCCGGAATAAAAAAGGCCAGCAGAAAAAATACAGATGCCGGAACCGTTTCGGCCCAAAACATCCAGCGCCATCCCATTTGTCCGTTCCAAGAATTAAGAATATCGGCATCGTTGGCATTGGCAGCAACTTTATCCGCAATCAAATAATTAATGATTTGTGCGGCCAGCATACCTATTACAATGGTTAACTGGTTAACAGAAACCAGTTTACCGCGTATAGGAGCCGGCGATATTTCGGCAATGTACATTGGCGAGATGGCCGAAGCCAGCCCGATTCCTAATCCTCCGATTAAACGATATACGATAAAAACGGTAAAGTTATTTACTGCCCCGGTTCCAAGTGCAGAAACAATAAATAACAAGGCTGCCAGAATGAGCAAAAGCTTTCTTCCGTAGCGATCGGCCAAAGCACCGGATATGAGGGCGCCTAAAAAACACCCGATAAGTGCACTGCTCATGGCCCATCCCTGAAGATAAGGAGATGCGGTAATATCAAAAAATCTTTCGTAAAATGGTTTGGCTCCTCCAATTACCACCCAGTCGTAGCCGAACAGAAGCCCGCCCAGTGCTGATACAGCCGTAATACCAAATATAAATTGTTTATTGAAAACAGTTTTGTTCATCAGTTTTGATTGTTTTAGTATTTCACAAAAATACGACGGTACCTGAATAAAAACCATGAATAATATTCCATAAATATGGATAATATTACTCTTTTGTAATGCAATTTGCTAATTTTAACCCTTCGTCTATTTTTCTTAATGAGAAGGAATTGAGATACTTGAGTATTGGTAAATAAATAGCAATGATAAATATATTAACAATAATTGCTTTGGTGCTATGAAAAGAAAGGATGGTTTTCCAGGTCAACTCAGTTATGTTATTCCCAAAGGTGCGTTGGAAAAACTGAAACAAAATGCCTGGTTTGAGGATTTATATATCACCGATATTGGTTATTATCCGCGTGCACTTTATCATTTCAGAGAACGCACCGAAGGAATTTATCAGTCAATACTCATCTACAATGTTGAAGGTTTGGGATACGTTAAAATTGCAGGTGTTGTGCATAAGCTTCCGCCTGATCATTTTATTATTATTCCTCAAAATATTTCACACTCGTATTACGCAGACAAAGAAAATCCATGGTCGATATACTGGATACACCTGGGCGGCAAAAAATCGAAGTTTATTTCGGGTTCTTTTTTACAATCTACGCCAATTGAACGGACGAGCACATCGCGAATTAATGAAAGACTGGAACTCTTTAATGAAATTTTTAAGTGTCTGGAAATGGGTTATGGGATGGAAACCCTTGAATATGTAAATATGTGCCTGCCACGATTGCTGGCATCATTTACTCACCTGGAACAATACCGTAGAGTAAATGAGCCTGTTAAAGATGATCCGGTTGGGTTGGCCATTAATCTTATGTTGGAAAATTTAAACCGGAAATTAACGCTTAATCAATTGGCACAGGAAGTACAGCTGTCTGTTTCCTATTTTACAAGACTGTTTTTGAGGCGGACAGGGTTTGCTCCGATTGACTATTTTAACCAGTTGAAAATACAAAAAGCGTGTCGTTTGCTTACAAATAAAGAACTTACAATTGCAGAAGTGGCACGGGAGGTAGGGTTTGAGGACCAATTTTATTTTTCAAGAATGTTCAGAAAAGTCATGAAACAGTCGCCGAGTGAATACCGAAAGGGGAGAATGCTAAAGTTTTTATAGGTCTGTCCCCATCTCCTTTTAGGAATAGATTACAGGAACTAAAAGAGAATATCAGAGATGCGTATATTTATGATCCCTGATATTCTGTATTTTATTTAGTCATCAGTTTTAAACATTAAAATCTTCCCAGTTTGGCCAGTTCATAAGTGTTGTAAGGCGATGTGCCCCGGGCCAGGCAACAAGCCAGTCTCTGGCAGTTGCATAAAATCGTTTCCCGTCAGATTCTGTTATTCTGCAGTCGTACGATTCTGTTTGGCTACCTGCAGGACGTGTTAGTCCGTTAAACACAAGTGTACCATCTGAAATGCCTAGTGTTCCCTGGTTGAAACATTGAATCGCACGGTCTTTCCATATCTCGTTTCCTGTTGCTTCCGCCAGTCGCATCCAGGCGTAAGCCCACAGCGAGCCCCACGGATCCTGTGCCTGCGCCATAACCGTTATGCCTGTTCCGGCAAACCAGTCATAGTTAAACTCTTTTACAGGGCTGTCAGGGTGGAATGGCAGCGCATAGTGCCATTGCCAGCTGGCAAGGTAATAGGCTGCAAGTTCCGCATCCTTCAGATACTGTTCTGATCCTGTTACTTCGTATAGGTCCATTGCTGCAATTAACATGGGGACACCTGCTTCGCGGTCAATCGTATCGGCATCAAGAGCTCCACTGGTACACATAAACTGATCCAAATCACGATCGACATAAGTACGGAATGCACGTTCTGCTGTTTTCAGGTACTTCTCTTCTCCTGTAATTTGGTAGGCTTTTACCATAGGCCAGAGGATATGTGCACCTGTAGTAAATCCTGTCTGAAGGCACTCACCTTCCACCGACCAGGCTTTTCCAAATGTACCGTCCGGTAAAGCATTTTCTACAAAGAAATCACACAGATCCATTCCAAATTTTCGCCATAGTGGTTTTTCCAATCCAATCTCTTCGGCAAACTCAGAAGCCAGCAGGTAGTAATAAGCGCCAAAGCCCAGATTATTTGTATCAAGAAAGATTTCGCCAGGTTCCAATGGTCGTCCCAGGTACTCCCTGTTGTAAACGCCCCATCGTTCTCTGCCGAGTTTCTGATCAAAATGCGTATAAAATAAACCCGATGGTAATTTTCCGTTTTCTGCCCAGAAGTCCAAAGCTTTTTCTCCCTTGCTTAGTGATTCCTGGTTCTTGTTGCGAATATAATCCTGAAGCAGAATTGCTCCCCAGCCTGCATTCTGATTGCACCAGCCCATTTCAAAACGTTGTTCCTGACGCTGTATCCACTCGTCTCCTTCACGTTGTAAGCCAATGTTAAAGCCCGTAAAATCATCTTCATCGTACCAGATTGATTTGCATGCAAATTGTATTCCCAGTTCCCAAAGGCGCTCGGGTGGGAACGAGGGCTTAATATCATGTCTGTTCATACGCCAGGCATGATCCATTCCTGCAGCAAATGCACGTCGTTTCTGAACAACAGGTGTTAAAACAACATACGTTGTTACTGTTAAATTATCGCCCGGTTCTATTACGAGTTCCTCGTCGATGGTGAGTGCATTTTGCTGGTCACCTCCTCGTGGACGAAACCCCGGGAGGTTGTCCTTCTCCGGCCAAAGCAAACGGTGGGTTAACTTCTCCTCCTTCTCTTCCAGTGAAAAGCCGCAATACAATGATGAATCGTCTACGGAGTTAAAGATGAAAATAGACCAGCCTCCACCTTCTGAATAATGACCTGCCGGAATATTGGAACGAAAAGCCGAGAAAATCCATGGTTCTCCGTCGGATGCCAATCCTTTTGGAGCGCGGCGTCCATATTCACCGTTACCGTTATAACTAATGCCCGGTACAAGCGTGAATTCCGGTGAATAAGCAGATTCAATTTCCATTGCAAGATCAGCATCTACCGGCTGATTTGAATTATTGGTCCAGGTCCGTTGCCACTCGTAAAATCCGGGGCTAATTAATGAGAGTTGTTCCTCTACATTCCAGTTATCGACTTGAAAGCTTCTTGTTGCACTTTCAGAATTTATTTCTTTATAATCTGCATCAGGAGCTAATTTACTGTCACCTGTTCCTGAAGATGGAATACGACATATTACTCCATTGTCACCAGTAAATACAATATCGCTACCGTCTTGTGTCATTTTAATGTTCAATGCATCAGCATCTGTTGAAGAGGCCTGACCCGATTTGTTTGAAGCGCCCCAGCAACCAGCAACACCAAGTAGTGCGGTTGCCGCTGTCGCCTTTGATACGTTACCAATAAATTTACGGCGCGTAATTGCTGTAATAAGATGATCCTTTAGCAGCCTCTCGTTGTGATTGTTTTGTTGTTTTATTTTAGCCATTGGTTTATTCTTTTTAAACTAATTGTATCGGAATTGATTTCAGAACTTCAAAACAAAAAGTCATAAAAATGACTTTCGTTTTGAATATGAAAGACCGTATTTTATTATAATTCTCTTTTTATTTTCAAAGAAGTGCCCGTGTCCTCCAGTTCAAAGATATGAGGCCTTGAACTTCCGTTATTTGGTGCATGAAGTACAGTCATCAACTTCCCGTCAAAAGTTTCGAAAAGCATTCCGTGGCCGCCATTATCATCAAAAACAGGTTCCTCTTGCTGAATCCAGGGACCTGCCAGTTTCCCTGACTCGGAGTAGGCGACGCCCATGGTATAAATGTCGTCGTTAAAACTTGTCCAGATCATCATCAGTTTTCCGGCTTTGTTTATTTTAAAATAGGGGCCGTCGGTTACAAAACAACCTTCATTTGAAGATATTGCACCCCATGGAGCATCGCTGCCACGAAGGATTAAGTGTGGCTCGCCAACCACTTCTGAAAGATCTTCTTTTAGCTGCATGTATTCGATTGTACCGTTTGAGATCTGTACCCATTCATGCGCATATACAACATACGGAACGCCGTCTTCTTCCCATAAAGTGGCATCAAGTGTCATCATATCAGTAGGTAATGTTGAACGGTCCTGAAAAGCTTTAAAAGGCCCGGTTGGCGAATCGCTTACCAGAATTTGTGAACCGCGGGTAACCCGTGGACGCCAGTTTGGCCACTGCTCTTCAAACATATCGCGCGTATCGATGGTCAGGAACAGGTAATATTTTCCTTTATATAAATGAAGTTCGGGAGCCCAGATGCTCATTATTGGTTTCCCACCCCAAAAGCCTTCGGGGATAGTGAAAATCTCGGTAGGATTTTCCCAGTTAATTAAATCTTTACTTCTGTAAGATAATACCGATCTTCCGGCCGGCCCTACCATATAATAGTATCCTGAGGCTTCATCGGCAAGAATACAGTTATCGCGCCAACGCATTTCGTGGAGTGTTACTTTCTCCGGCCGGCTTCTTCCAAACTGTGCATAGGTTTTAAAACCGGTAAAAATTAACAGGATAACCAGAATTGGTAAAATACTTCTTTTCATGTTTGTTTCTTTTTTATGGTTTAGATTTTAATTGAAATGCAAGAACTCGTTTTGTCACCTCATTTAATCAAGTATTTAAAAAGATCGAATTAGTCCAGATCTTTCCACAAATTCGGTAAAAAACGATAATACAATAAATGTCTCCACGTGGTTAAATCATGGGCTCCTCTGCTTCCGATGTAATATTCGTGTGTTACATTTAGTTTTTCCAAATCGTTATGTAATACCTCGTGGCGAGCACCTGGTCTTGTTTCATGGGTTCCGGCACCTACAAATAAATAATCCAGTTTTGAGTTAATATCAGAATCGTTTAAAGCAGGTGTTTGCTCCACCGGAATAGCTGCACTTAAAATACCAATTGACGCAAATAAATCCAGGTTATGCAAACCAACATATTGTGCATGTCTTCCACCCATCGATAATCCACTAATTGCCCTTGCGTGCCTGTCGTTTATAACACTGTAATTTTCTGCCACAAACGGAAGAATACTTTTTTTGAATTCTTCATTCACCAACTCAAAGGTGCGCTGTGTGTGCTCCGGGTGCATCCTGTGTATTAACTGGTTATTTGGCATTACAATAATCATTGGTTTTGCTTTTCCTTCGGCCAACAAATTATCCATTATAAAATTTGCCTGGCCGTGCATGTACCAGGTTTCAGCCAGGTCGCCGGAACCACCCATTAAATACAAGACAGGGTATTCTTTTGAAGGATCATAGCCCGGAGGCGTATAAACTAAAATTTTACGTTCGCCATTGCTTACTTCAGAATGGTAATAATGCCAATGAATAACACCGTGGGGAACAGCCTTGGCATCGTAAAAATTAGGTCCATCGCCGTGCACCCACAACATACTAAATGGAGGCATATTTGCATGGCCGGTATAGGTATTGTTCGGGTCGCACATACGCACACCGTCAACAGTTAGCCAATACAAATAAACTTCAGGTTCCAGAGGTCCTATTTTGCAGGTCCAAACACCATCGTCTCCTTTTACAAAAGGTACCTGTTTCCCTGCATCTTCTCCAACAAACATCGAACCTGTTACAGTAACGCTGGAAACATCCGGTCCTTTTAAACGAAAAATAACAGTGCGATCATCCAGTACTTCGGGTGAAATAACATTTGCCGACAGCGGAATAAGATTCTCGGTATTACGCATGGGGTCCCAGTCTTCATTGATATGAGCCTGCTGGGCATAAGTAGGTATTGAGAAAACGAATAGGAGTCCGGTCAGAACATGATACCATTTTTTCATAATTCATTTTTTAGGTTATTGATTGACGAATTTTTTATCAAGTGATTTTGCAAAAAACAAGTGATACTCTCTTTCATTTTATTGTCGGAATGTCTCATTCTTTCGGATACAGGTATAATGATTCCAGGTTATTGCAGTAAATGTAATAAATTTTAGAAGAATATTGGTTTGTGCAATTTTAGCTGTTGTATGCTGTGTGTTTTACGTTTCTGGATGCTGGATACTTGATCCTGGATTCTGGATACTGGTTTTGGTGTTATATTTTACAATTTTCAATTTAACAATTAGTTTCAGGAGCGGATAAATGTAGGCTCTCGCAAATTTTCCGGTGCCAACTTTTCGATCATAAAAAAACCGGAGCGACAAACTCACCCCGGTTTTCTATATTGTAAAAAAATGTTTATTCAGCCTTCTTAGGCAAGAATACGATATCAACCACATCGGCATCGGTGTAAAATGCTTTTGCAAATTCCTGAATTTGTGCGGTTGTTAATCCATCAAGTATGTTATCGAAATTTTCTTCGGCATTACCGTTAAATCCGGTATAATAATAATTGTACAGTGTACTTAGCCAGTAACTGTTGTGTTCTTTGTTTTGGGCACGTTCTTTTTTCATGTTCAAAATCACTTTGTCCAGGTCTTCTTGTGTAGGGCCGTCAGTAACTATCTTTTCAATTTCGCGGAAAGCAATAGATTTCAGGTAATCAGCTTTTTCCGGATCGGCATCAAACTGCATCTGAAGGGTTTTCTGTTCGTAAGGAAACTGGTCTGAAGATACTGATGTGCCAACACCATAGGTGCCACCTTCTTTCTCACGAATTTCTTCGGTATAACGAAGATCGAGGATACCTTTTAATACCGACAGTTTGATATTGGTCACCGGGTTATAAGGTAGTTCTTCACGAATAATGACATTGATGTTTGCCTTCTCGGTTTGTAGCGGCACTTCAATTTTCTTTTCGGTTGTACCCTTTGGCATTCTTACATGGTGATCAACCCATTGTTCTTCGCGCGGCAAATCCTGTAATGAACCGATGTATTTTTCAGCCATTTCTTTTGCAAGATCTTCCCCAATGTTTCCAACAATAAAGAAGATGAAATCGCCTGCATCTTTAAAACGATCGTTATAAATTTCTTGCATTTGGGTAAATGAAATTTCATCGAAAACATTGGCAGACAATAGTTTTGTGCGTTCGCTGTAGTCTGTTGCAATCAGTGAAAGCGAATCGCTCATAATTTTTTGCGGATTGTTAGCCATGTTTTGCAGGTAAGCTACATAACGGCTTTTTAGCGCTTCGTATGCCTCTTCATCAAATCGCGGATGACTGAATTGCAGGTAAAGCAACTGCATCATGGTTTCAAAATCTTTGGGTGTGCTGCTTCCGCTAAAATTTTCATTGAGTTTCCCCAGTGAAGTTGAGAGACTTACCTTCTTGCCTGTTAAGACCTTGCGTAATGCAATGGCATCGAATTCGCCAACACCAAACGAGCCTACAAATTCAGGAAGCATACCGGCAGCCTGAAGATCGTCAGTAGCAACCAATGAATTTCCACCCGGGCTGTATGCATAAAGAGAAACCTGGTCTTTTTCAAAATCGGCATGTTTATATACTACGGTAGCGTTGTTTGCCAGTTTCCATTCTACTGCATCCAGGTCTTCCAGTTTTTTTGTTGAAACCACTTCTGAACCCGCCAGCTCTTCTTCAATCAACGAAGCAGCTTCTGCCGAATCTTCATAAGGTTCGATGGTTGAATTTTCTACCTCTTCCAAAATGGCAAAGGCTTCTTCCTGCGTTAAGTGTTTTGCACCGGTAGCAGGTCCTGTTATTACCATCGCACGGTTTTTATCAACAATCATGTCTTTAGCCAGTTGATTTACATCATCCAGGGTAATGGTTTCCAGTATCGCCTGTCCGAATTGCCATTTGAACTCGGCATCGGTCAGCGGTTCACCTTCAAGAAAATAGCTCTGCATATCAGAGATGTAACGGTCGTTTGAAATTTTGTCGCGCTGTTTATAAGCACTTTCCATTGAAGTGAGCAGGTTTATTTTTGCCCGGTTTAATTCGCCTTCGGTAAAACCATGCCGAACAACGCGTTGTGCTTCTGTATAAATTGCTTTTAGTCCTTCATCTTCTTTATTTGGGTTGGCAGTTGCTGTAATATAGGCGGCATCGTATCCACGAACAAATCCACTAATTTGCAGTCCTCCGTTAATAAAAGGAGGATTTCCTTTTTGTAACAATTCAGTAATTCGCTCACGGGTCATTTGATTGAATAATGTAGCTATATAGTCGTTGCGTAAATAACCTAAGTTTTTTTCTTCAGGCGAAACTGCTTTGTGTTTAATATAAATTGAAATACTTGAGTTTGTTGCTTCTTCGTCGGTTGCCAAAACAAATTTTGTTTCGTTGTGTTCCGGAATTTCAAAAACAGGACGTTCCTCTGGATTTTCAACCGCTGGTATTTTCGAGAACAGTTCTATCACTTTTGCTTCCACC
>DASQBW010000419.1:0-2388 GCA_035635015.1 Draconibacterium sp.
GAACACGACTGTCCAATTTGTCTGTCCAACTCATTTTTGTAAAAGGCATTTCAATTGGGTTTACAACTATACATTTCAATGACTTTAGTTTGGCTTTTATTTTATCGGTATCTACCAAACCATTAGAACTGTTTTGGGGTATATCGCTACCACATATATAAATAGTGCCTGATGCGAAAACTCTGTTTTTTCACATTTCCAGTCCAAATTTCGCAGTTGAAAAATTTCATTTTCTGTAATCAGAATGAAAAATATTGTTTTTATTCTGATTTTTCACGCAGAGTTCCCCATTTGGTAACTTTTTTATTTGTTTTTGACCTGTCTGGGTGTACGTATCCTGAGATAATGTTTTAATTAGAACATTATAAGCACTTTATCTATGCGGCCTGCTGTAGCTTTTCCCGTGCTTTAATTTCTTGTGTTATAAGTTCCGCACCTATTTTTCGAAGATTATAAGCGCATATGGCCAGACCAACATATCTTTTGAAATGGCGGTACCCTTTGTCCGGACAGCGATTTAACCCTCTTTGTTCTAATTCGTTGATATTTGACTCTACCGCACTATGTTTATTTTTTAGTTTTTTAAACAATGGTTGTTTTTCTTCTTCCGCCTCTTTTTTGTTGCATTTGCCTTTCTTTGGCATGATCACTTTTTCTACTTTATCAGCTAAAAAGGCTTTGTTGTCTTTATGCCAAAAACCCTTATCAAAGCTCCAGCTAGCTACCCGGTGATTCCTGGTGATATTTTCTGACAGACATTTTACTATTTCAGAATCTGCCTGATGCTCCATTATTTTATAATCAATAATCAGATGATATTGGTCTGTGGTAATTGCTACCTTCTTTCCCAATTCTACATTGGGGCGCATTTTTCCTTTTTTAACCCATTCGGTATAATCCTCAAATATTGAAAACATCTTTTCGCTATGAGGTATCTCTTCTCCTTTTATTATCCTTCTTTCAAGCAAATCGATATGCTTTTGTAACAATTGCAGGAAACGCTCCAGTTCCATAAAAATTATCAAATCGACAATGTCTAATTGAGGAAAAGAATTTTTTGAATTGTCCAATTTCAGGTATAAAGCTTTTGCTTTGGTCAAATAGGCTTGGGCAGATGTTTTTAATCTTTCTTGTTTTCCTTGTCCACCTGATGTACTTGCCTGACCTAATGCCCGCATCTTGTTTTTTAGGTCTTTACGCCAATTCTTTATTTTACGCCATCCTTCAAGGTGATATTTTTTCTGGAATTTAGTAACCATATCAATGCTCTTACGTGCAGAATCCCATAGCAGGTTATAATCTGTTGGAAAATGAACATTGCTCTCTACAACAAAACTATCTGTCTTTAAGTGCAATGCTGTATCTTCTTTTTTTTTAAATACAAGGTGCCCAAATTCAACAATAATGTCATTTATTTCCTTAACCATTTGATCATCAAGCAGACCAACATTATCGATAATGCTACGATATGAGAATTTAACTTTTTCATGACCGAAATCACTCTCAATACCCATGATTTGACGGATCATGGTATGATGATTGGATAGGTCATAAAGCTCATCATAGCTAATATTCATGCAAAGGCGAACTTGTGCCAATACAAAAATCTGCCACAGGTTCATTCCTGGTCTGCCCGTGTTTTGTTTGTCCGATGAAATGTTCTTTTCAAGAATATCGAATATTTTCCCATTCATTTCAGGTGAAATAAATATCTTTTTTAGTGCTGCACATAATTCTGGTAGTTTTCCACTTCTCTTTTGGATTGGGATCGGGGTATCTTCAATTCTTAGCCGACCCAAAGAATATTGTTGCTCGAATCTCTTTCTCATAATTGAATTTCGTTAAAATAGTTGGTATTCATACTCGAATCTAATTCAGTTAACAGTATGAATATCTGTATTTTAACTGAATTACACAACCAGAAAACCGGAAATATTCAAACAAGTTATCAACAGTAACAGCCTAAGCCATAATTCATTATGAGTTTTCGCAAAGGCACTAATTATTAACTTATGATTTAATCTTTTATGCATCTGACACTATATCCTTGTGAATTTGCCCACGTTTGGGAAATACTGTATGGATCTCTAAGGTTATTATCCTGGAAGAAAATATCCAAAAAGGCCAAATTACTAGCCCACCAGTAACCAATGATATCCATGTCGTCAAAAAAATTATATTCGATATCCCAAAATCCTCCTCCCAAAGCATTAAAACCATAAATATTATTTCCAGAACCATTATCAAACCAACCATCTATTGCTTTTAATGCAGAGGCTTCAAAATCCTGATAACCATCGTTACTAATATAGGTCTTCAGTTCTGTCCATTCCATATTACTGGGTAAATGCCATCCATCCGGGCATACACCCTGTACACCGCTTGGAT
>DASQBW010000420.1:0-2242 GCA_035635015.1 Draconibacterium sp.
GTACACACTGGTGCTACTGCTTGCCTGGATAAAAAGCCGGGAAAAACAAAATGGCCTGTTCGAGGAAGGTCATCCAACAACAATGTCCGTTTCTGAAGGGATTGAAGCCATTCATGTTGCTTCCTCCAATTTTCCCTCAAAACTGATTTCCACAATCTCCGAAAATTCCATTCCGCTGGAAGTAAGTGTCTACGAAGAGACCGGACCGGATGACGGAATTCATATTGATTACCTGCTTAACGAGTTAACAGGAAGACTTGAAAAATTGCTTCCGGAGATTCAATATCAATAATAACATTTAATCACAAAAAATTATGAGAAAACCAATGCAGGCGATTTATCACAGAGGCATGGTAGTAGTGGCTATGCTGATTTTGGGAGTGTATAACGCAATAGCACAAAGCTCGGCCGGGATCGATCAGGCGACCACGGAAGTAAATTCCTATGTGGATCCGGTGGCTAACCTGATTATTGCCATCGGAGCAGTAGTGGGACTAATCGGCGGAGTACGCGTGTACATCAAATGGCAGAGTGGGGACCAGGATACGCAAAAAAAGTCAATGGCGGCAGAGATACCTCATTTTTAGCCAGCCGCCCATCGGGTGCGTTCAGTTTTTTGTTTCGCTAACTCGACAAAAAACAGACATGCACCATTGACAAGAATCCATCCGGCTCAATGGCATGCGCCAAAATTTAATGGCGTGCCAGAAGCTGCAAAAAATCCCAAGGGCATGGGTGGATTCAATGAGTAAATTTGATATCTATGAAACAGTAACTAACCTGATTGTAGAACGCTTGGAAGCAGGTGTAATTCCTTGGCATATGCCTTGGAAAACCGCCAGTGCAATTCCACGTAATCTGGTTTCTAAAAAGCCTTACCGGGGATTTAATTTCTGGTATCTGCTAAGCTTTGGTTTCGAAAGGCCTTATTTCCTTTCCTTCAAACAAGTTCAGGACCTTGGTGGAAAGATCAAAAAAGGCTCTAAATCATTTATGATTGTATTCTGGAAAATGGTTGAATTCGAAAAAGATGACGAAACCAAAGAAATTCCAATGCTTCGTTATTATCGTGTATTTCATATTGATGATGTGGAAGGTATCGAACCTGACAAAATTCCTGAGAACACTGCTCATGATCATGATTTCGATCCGATTGCTTCCTGTGAGCAACTTATCCAGTTCTGGTCCGATTCTCCTGTAATTAAACTGGATCAGAAAAAAGCCTGTTATATTCCTTCGTTAGACGAAGTACATATGCCAGGTGCAAGAACTTTCTTTCAGGATGAAGAGTTTTATTCAACGATTTTTCATGAATTGTGTCACTCGACAGGTCATCGTAAACGGTTAAATCGTCACGAAAGGTTTTCTAACCTGAATTTTGCAAGTAAAGATTACTCGCAAGAGGAACTTGTGGCTGAAATGGGAGCTGCATACCTTTGTGGCATTTGTGGAATTGAAAATGCTACAATCGACAACAGTGCTGCGTACATCCAAGGTTGGTTGAAGAAGCTGAAAAGTGATAAAAAGTTTATTGTTCTGGCTTCCGGATTAGCTCAGAAAGCTGTAGATTATATTCTGGATCATCAGGATTCTTCAGATAATCAAAAACCGGTTAAAAAAAATAAAAGAAAGAAGGTTGAATCGTTGAAGGTAAGTTTCTGATTATTCCTTCGTTAATCCCTAAACTCCTTATCATATTCACTTTTACTTAGTATTCCATAATGGCTCCTGCTCCCAGTCTGGCGGAAATCCCATTGCGCCTGGGTAGATATTATCGTATTTCGTTAATAATGTTTTTAGATCTTCAACTAATGTATGACCATTTTCAAGCGATTGGATTAGGTAAAGTGTAATTGAAAGGATATAATACGTTCTGTTATTATGAACTGACGAATTTTTAAGCCATTGATTTAAGGGAGCTGTAGGATATGCAGATTGTATTCGCATTACACGGTTCCACAATCTGGAATGGTGTGCACAAACATTTCTAACGTAGACCAAACTGTGTAACCAGGAGCCAAATGATTTATCGTCGAGCCCAAACCAGTGGACCAGTTCTCTCTTACTTTTTCCTGGATTAAAATTGTTATAAAGTTTAGACAATGAGCCGAAAGAGATTATCTCAAATGCTGTCCAGCAAGGTGGCAATGGATCAGAATATTTCTTTTTAAAGGCTCGGATGAACTGAGCATCACTTCTGTCGAATTCGTCTGTAATTTTATTAATTGTCTCGGCGTGCCGT
>DASQBW010000421.1:0-6881 GCA_035635015.1 Draconibacterium sp.
GAATAATGTTATTAATTCTTGATTTGAATTAATTGATTTCGTTTTTTGATATTCACTGCAAGGTTTTAACTATTAGTGAATTATTTTTGAGAATTTGTATCAACAATTATTGGTAAACCATCTTTGCCCGTTGGTACAAAATAAAATGTGGCGTTCGGGCTATTGGTAAGATTCTCCTGCACCTCCAACGATTTATACTGAAGGTATTTAGTTGTAAGGCCCTGGTCGATAATCGTTTGTGCATCACTT
Source organism: Draconibacterium sp. (assembly GCA_035635015.1). Classification (GTDB taxonomy): domain Bacteria; phylum Bacteroidota; class Bacteroidia; order Bacteroidales; family Prolixibacteraceae; genus Draconibacterium. The sequence goes on from DASQBW010000421.1 coordinate 250, forward strand.
TGCCCCTGTGCTTTAATGCGCTGTATTTCAGCATCTTTTTTGGCTACCTCTATTTCAAAGTCTTTTTGTTCAACTTTTTGTTTTGTTGCCAGTTTTTCATCAGTAGCCTGTGTTACCAAAGGTGAGAACATAATATGGTCAAGTGTTACTCCTTCCAGCTTTACATGCTTTCCCTCCAATTTGTCACTCAGCTCTTCATAAATTTTCGACTCGATTTCCCTACTTCTCGCCGGAAGTGTTTCATACTTGTAGGAAGCAATAACAGCACGACTAACAGATATAAAATCGGGACGTACTATTTTTTCATAATAGTTTTTCCCAATTTCCTGCTCCAACAAAGCAAGCTCTTCATGTATCGGTTTTAAGATTACTGAAAATGTAAGTTCTGTATGTAACTCATCCACAGTCAACACTTTAATATCCTCATGAAAGCTATTAAGTTGAATGTTGTATTTTATCATTTCATTCCATGGCCATTTCCAAGTAAAACCGTCTTCATATACTTTATCGGTCTTAATACCATCACTTAATGTACGGTTAAGAACCCCCATCTGCCCGGGTCGAATAACGGCACAGTTGGTTAATAGTGCCATTAGAAACAGGGAAGACAATAAAACCTTAAATAATTTTTTTGATATAATTGGTGAATTCATTTTCCTTTATTTTAAACTAGAAATTGTTTTTAATTGAGAAATTAAACTAAAACATACCACACCTTATTAAGCTATGTTGCACTTAATCGAGAAGTACTTGTGTGTATGCTAATCTTCTAATTCATAAAAGGTAAGCCTGCATTTTGGCCAATTTCACCTGAGTTCGGACGGGAGGTGGTTTTATAATAGTGTGAGAAGAGAAAAACTGCTGAATAACTGTTTCAACTAAACTCACATTTTCTTTTATAAGAACATATTTATCGGGAGTTGAGAGAGATGCATCAAAATGGTTAAAAGTGTATGGCGTTTTATTCCTAATCAATTCTGTTTGTTCGTTGCAACAATTGTTCTTGTCGCAATTAGTATCTTTTTGTTTAAAAACCGAGATTTGCAGAAGATGCCCCTGGCAATAATACCTATGCACGTGAATACCCATAGTACTCACCATCAATACCAAAACAAAAAATATATTTATAAAAACGCGAAACACCTTTTATTCACTTATTACATTACATAAGGACAAATCTATATTCAACCAACGTCTGGCATTATACCAGACATCGGGTTGAATATTTGAATTAATGTAAATGATAAACACTACCCTATTGAATTGTTTCATTTATGCTCATGTTTCATCGGCATCTTCATCGCTTTGAGTGACGTGCGATCATATTTGCAGCACGAAGGAAGTTTTTCATAAGTTTCATCTTTCGCTTTGTGCATCTCGGTATCATGCCCCACTTTCGCAATCGCCATATGTACTTTATGCACATCGGTTTTCGAATCATCCAATGTTACATTAATTTCCTTGGTTTCTTTGTTCCAATCGGCTTTCGAAACGCCTTCAACCGATAATGCAGCCATCTCAATGCGCTTTTCGCACATTTCGCACTTTCCATTTACAAGAAACTTCTCCGTTTTATCTTTGGCATAAACGGAACCTACTCCAATCAGCAAAAGAGCAACTAAACTTAAAATTTTTGTTTTCATACGAATTAATTTAATGATTAATAATTATCCCGACTATTATTGTTCGCAACAAGAACCCGAATTTGGACCTTTGTCGTGAACACATTCGTCTTTATTTCCATTTGATTTGAGTGCTCCCTGGATTTCCATTAGAGCATGACTATTTAACTTTCTGTTTTTATCGCGGCTATAACTGCAGCATCCTGGTAATTCAGAATATCTTTTATCGCTTGCACTGAATAGTTCGGTATCGTGCCCGGTCATTGCAATGGATGTCTGAATTTGCTCCCTACTTATTTCCTTCTCATCGTAAGTAACAGTAAGTTCTTTTGAATCTTTATCCCAACTGGCTGATTCTACACCTTTCAATTTTGTTGTTGCAGTTTCAATACGATTTTTACACATGTCACATTTACCGTTCACCTCGAATTTTTCGGTACTTGACTTCGCTGATGCAGCAAAAGTCAAAACGAGAATAAAAGCTAAAATCCCTAAAAGTTTTGATTTCATAATATTTAATTTAAAAGTTGATATTTGTTCAATTTTGTTTTTAAGAATAGTTACGAATATCAGATTCCCCTTTGTAATGATTGTGATTTCAGAAGCAATCTAATTTTGTTCAGAATCATGCTGTACTTTCTTTTGTTTAATGTAGTTATCGTAATTTGACTTTGACTCGAAGAAAAGCACCTTCCCTTTATCATCCGGATTTTGAAAAATAACCGCTTCAGCTTTACTTAATTTTGTACCAGAGTATGGATCAGTGGCAAACCGTGCATTCTTATAATTCCTGTTTAACTGTGCTTCACAGTTATTACAGCAAGCCCAATAGGTTTTTCCCCCAATATTCACTGGAAGATTTTCTCTAAACTTAATTTCATTACCTACCATACAAATCCTATTAGCAGCCAGCTCAATGTCAAACTGTTGGTTTAATGAATTTTGACTCTTAGCTTCTTTTACAGCAGGAATACCATAATATGCCAAAAGCCCGCTAATAACAATTACCGCCGCAATCAACAAACCTTTTTTTTCATTTCTTGACCAGAGCCTCTGTTTGTCCTTATTTGCCGATTTATTGCTGATATTTTGTAATTTTTTATTCATCTAGTAACCTTTTATTTATTTTTCAATCGTAGCGCATTTGAGATGACTGAAACAGAACTAAAACTCATGGCTGCCGCTGCAATTATCGGACTTAGAAGAAGTCCAAAAAATGGGAATAATATTCCTGCAGCAATGGGTACACCTAAAGCATTATAGATAAAAGCGAAAAACAAATTTTGTTTGATGTTTTGCATCACGTTATGACTAAGTTCTTTTGCCCTTACAATACCGTTTAAATCACCTTTAACAAGTGTAATTTCTGCACTTTGCATAGCTATATCTGTTCCGGTGCCCATTGCTATACCAACATTTGCTTGTTCAAGCGCAGGCGCATCATTAATACCGTCTCCGGCCATCGCTACAATTCGTCCTTTGTCCTGTAGCTCTTTTACCTTTTTGTATTTATCCTCCGGCAAACATTCTGCAACAAATCCATCCAATGCAAGCTCTTCTGCAACATTTTTAGCTGTAAGTTCATTATCACCGGTCATCATAATAACTTCAACACCCTGAGATTGTAAAGTTTTTACTGCTTGTGAAGAAGATTCTTTAATTAAATCAGCAACAGTAAGTATGCCCTCAATCGTATCATTAACCACCAAAAACATTACGGTTTGGCCACTCGCCTGCAGTTCCAATACAACTTTCAACTTTTGAGAATCGAGTTGCATATCAAAGTCATTTAATAATTTTAAGTTTCCCAAAGAAACAGAGTTCCCATCTAATGAAGCGATTACTCCTTTTCCTGTTACTGCTTCAAAGTCGATAACATTTTTTATGGTTACACCTTTCTCCCGGGCACCATTTACAATAGCTTGAGCCAATGGGTGCTCGCTAAGGGCATCAACTGATGCTGCGATTTGTAAAATTTCGTGTTCGCTATAATTTCCAAAAGATAATACTGTATTCAACTTGGGTTTCCCTTCCGTTAAGGTTCCGGTTTTATCAACGATTACAGTATTCACTTTATTCATTTCCTCAATAGCTCTTGCATCTTTTACCAAAATCCCAGACTGCGCACCACGGCCTGTACCAACCATGATTGACATTGGAGTAGCCAAACCCAAAGCACATGGACAAGCTATTATTAGTACGGCTACCGCATTTACAAATGCATACACATAGGCTGGTTCTGGGCCCCAGATAGCCCAAACTAAAAATGTTAATAAGGAAACTGAGAGTACTATCTGAACAAAATATTTTGCAACCTTGTCTGCCAGTTTTTGTATTGGTGCGCGTGAACGGCTGGCATGGTTAACCATTTCTATAATTTGAGAAAGAAGTGTATCACTCCCTACCTTTTCTGCACGCATCTCAAAAACGGTATTGCCATTAATTGTTCCACCAGTAACTTTATCATCTTTCGTTTTGTCAACTGGAATTGGTTCTCCGGTAATCATACTCTCGTCAATTACCGCACTACCATTTGTTACAACACCATCAACAGGAATTTTTTCTCCTGGTTTTACTCTTAAAATATTTCCGGTTTGTACATCTTCAAGTGGAATTTCAAATTCTTCACCATTTTCAATAATTCTGGCTACTGGTGGCACAAGCCCGAGAAGTGATTTTATTGCCGAATTAGTTTTACTGTGTGCACGTAATTCCAATACCTGCCCCAGCAAAACAAGTGTAAGGATAACAGCTGCCGCTTCGAAATACAAATGCACATTTCCTTCCAGATCTTTAAACTGAGCAGGAAATGCACCGGGCAGTAACAATGCAAAAACACTAAAAAGATAAGCAGATCCTACACCAATAGAAATAAGTGTCCACATATTTGGCATTCTTCGGACAATTGAACTCCATCCTCGTTTGAAAAAATCCCAACTAGAGAAGAAAACAACCGGCGTTGCAAGTGCAAACTGGATCCACCCCCAAACTTTTTTCGTTGCAAATTCTTCCAATTTTAGAAAAGGAAATAACTCTGACATGGCAATTATAAAAACCGGAATACTCAGCCCCAATGCCAACCAGAACTTTTTAGCCATTTTTTTGTATGCTATTTCTTCTTCACTTGTTTCTTGCACATCTTCCGGAACTAAATCCATCCCACATTTTGGGCAACTTCCCGGATGTTGTTGTTTTACTTCCGGATGCATGGGACAGGTATAGATTTTATTTTTAACGGCTTTAACCTGTTTTGATTCAACTTTCTTTAGATGCATCCCGCACACTGGACAATCGCCCGGAGAATCGTAGGTTTTTTCTCCCTCGCAATGCATCGGACAATAATATTTATCACTTTGGGAAATTCTCTCTAAATGTTCGTGCATATGATGTTTATGGTTCCCTTGATGATGTTCATGCCCGTCATGTTCAATGCTTCCATTATGTTTTAGTTCTGAAACAGGAACAAGATGCATGTTACAGACAGGACAATCTCCTGGTTGCTCATATGTTTTATGGCCTTCACATTTCATTGGGCATAAATATTTTTCTGAATTCATATTAATTATTTTAGATGGTAGTTGAATTCGATTTATTACTCTTTTTGGTAAGCTGTAGAAGATATTTCCGAGCTGTAAGCACCGCCTTGGCTCCTTCTCCCGAAGCAATGACAATACGTTTGTAAACATTGGTAACATCGCCGCAGGCGAATAGACCATCAGTTTTCGTTGAACAATCAGGATTTATTATTATCTCTCCATTTTTGTTTAGTTCGACCAAGTCCTTACAGAACTCACTATTAGGCAAAAATCCAACCTGAATAAAAACACTCTCGCAAGCTAAATCTTGCTGTTTACCTGTTTTTTCAGAACTTATTGTAATTCCCTCAACAGTCTCGTCTCCATTAATTCTGCTTATTAAATGCTCTTCAATAATTTTAACTTTCCCTTTAATTTTCCCAATGGTTTTAAGGTCCGCGATCATTTTACCCATCGTTACCAAAGTAACCTTGCAACCTATTTCGTACAAATCAAGAGCAGTTTGAACTCCCGAGTTTCCTCCACCAACTACCGTCACCTGTCTACCTTTAAACAAATCTAAATCATGCACAGAACTGTAACATATCCCTTTACGTTGCAACCTGTCTTCTCCCGGAATAGAAAGTTTTCTTTTTTTCATTCCAGTGGCTATAATTAAAGCCCGGGCATTAAATTTTACTTTCGATAGTGTTATGATTTCAAAAATTTCTTGTTGCTTTTTGATACTCACAACCCTATCGATCTTATGCGAAAGAAAATGTTCTGTGAGGAATTGCTCTTTGAATTTTTGAATGAGCATTGGGCCTGAAATAAAATCAAACCCCATGTAATTTTTTATTTTAGATGTATCTATTGCCTGGCCGCCGATATCACTGGCAATGAAAAAAGTGTCAATCTTTAAAACAGAAGCATACACAGCTGCAGTTAATCCAGCAGGACCACCTCCAATTATTATTAAATCGTAGATGTGATTTTGTCTTTGTTCGGAAAGAGATGCCATAAATTTATCTTTACAGCCCTTTGAACAAAAGAAGTATTTATTCCCGTTAAATTCGGTCGAAAATTCATCATTTTCAACTGTCATCCCACAAATGGGATCAGTATGCTTCTGTGTATTCATAACTCTTATGTTAGTAATTCGTAAAAACTGGTTTACACCTTCGTCTTGCAATACAACGTTTTCATTACTGTCGTTACTAGCTGATGTGTTGTTTCAGCTTTTTATACTCTTCCTGGCTTAATTCTCCCTTTGCCAGCCGCTCCTTTAAAATGTCAAGTGCTGTTTTTTCATCACCATTATATGTTTTACCATTTTGGGTAACGAGCCAGACATTTACGATAATTATCGCAAGTCCAAACAGCCAAATCAGGCTCATCCCCCAGCCCATTCCACTAATGCTATGCATTTCAAACTCCTTTCTTTTTTCTCTGAACAAATCGATAAATTGTATTTCAAACTCAGAAAATCAAGTAT
>DASQBW010000422.1:0-6729 GCA_035635015.1 Draconibacterium sp.
CTCGAATACACTCCGGTTGAGCATTATGATTTTAAAAAGAAGAAACTTAAAGCTGTCCATTTTGAACACCCCGATCCTTTATTTCCCAAAATATTTGTCAGCCAACTGGAGGTTGCTCAATTGCCGGAATGGGCGCAGGAGTTGATTCACTCAACTGTAAAAGACACACTCTATTTATTATCCGACCAAAGTATAGAGTTATTGGCTACATTGAAAGAAAAAGGTGAATTACCTCGATTGGCGGGTGAGGCACTTGTCCAGGATTTGGTGCAATACTTTCGCAGACCATGGCGTATTCCCCGGAAAGAAGATGTACTTAAACTCAATGATATTTCACAATATGCGGCGTGGGTACTTTTACATGGGAATGCAGTTAACCATTTTACCGCCTATATAAATTTTCAGGATGTTCGGGAGTGGCCCGATCTGGAAACAACCTGCAAAGCTCTTGCTGATGCTGGAGTGCCAATGAAAGATACTCTGGAAGGAGAAAAAGGCAGTAAACTAAGACAATCGGCGACATTAGCGGTAAAAGAAGCTGTTGAAGTAAAGGGTGATGACGGGGTTGAAAAAATGACCTGGACTTACGCGTACTACGAGTTAGCTGAGCGCGGAATAGTAATTGAAAATGGAAAGGAAAAATTATTTTCCGGATTTCTAGGAGAGCAGGCACAACATTTATTTGATATGACCAGAACAAGGGAAAATTAATTTGGTCTGGGGGAAAGGAAATCGGGGAGCATGGCTCCCCTTTTGTTTTTATACAATCTTACAATTCTCCACAAGCAAAATACGGGAGCTGTAATTATTCGACTCGTTCAACCCAGCAAATCCTTAACTTTATCTGCAATATCTTGGCCGTCGGCCTGGCCGGCCAGTTTTTTCGAAGCAATTCCCATTACTTTTCCCATATCTTTCATGCCGGCAGCACCTACCTGAATAATAATTTCTTTTACAGCATCTTTTAAATCTTCATCCGACATTTTTGCGGGTAGATAACTTTCAAAAATAGCCACTTGTTTCATCTCCTGTTCATACAAATCATCGCGGCCCTGTTCCTTATAAATCTTAGCAGAATCAGTGCCCTGTTTTGCCAGTTTCGAAATCATCTTCATGGCATCGGCATCCGATAGTTCATCACCCGCTCCTTTAGCCGTTTGTGCTTCAAGCATTACTTTTTTAATTCCACGCAGAGCTTCCAATTTTTCCTTTTCACGGGCTTTCATTGCCGCTTTTATGTCGTTGTTAATTTGATCTAAAAATGCCATAATTCATTTATTTTTTATTAGTCAACGTTATCGTGTAAATAGCTGTTTCTATCTGAAATCTGATTATCGCGATTAACTGAATAACCTGATCTGTTGCGTTTGTATTTAGGATCGTTTATACGAATATTCCGGCGTTTAAACGCCGGTACATTTTCCAGTTCGTCAACATCATCGTCGCTCAGGTTAGCGTAATCGTTTATATTTATTTCCTTATCTGCAGAATGTCGTTCACGCGAAGTTATCGGATACAAAGCTTCAAACTCGTCATCATCTTCGTGCTTATCATCGTTTACATAGAACTCAAATGTCGACTGGTTTCTTTTCTCTTCATTCCGATGCTTTGACCGGTCTTCATTTTTTACGGTACCCACAGGTTCTTTTTCCAGGGTGTGGGTCACAATTTTCTGCTGGCTTTGTTCTGATAATTCGGATATAATACTGGTAGGGAAACCTGTGGCAATAACCGTTACAGAAAGTTTTTCACCCAAACTTTCATCTTTTCCGTTCCCCCATATTAAATCAGCATCGAAACCGGCCATATTTTGCACATAATCAGTAATCTGTCCAACTTCATCCATGGTAACCTCTTTACTTCCGGAATTAATGTTAACCAGAATATTTCGTGCTCCGCGGATATCGTTATCATTCAAAAGTGGCGAATTTAAAGCTTTACGAACGGCGCCTCCTGCCCGGTCTTCTTTGTCGCTTACGCCGGTTCCCATAACGGCCATTCCGCTTTTGCGCATTACGGTTTCCACATCGGCAAAATCAACGTTAATATAGCCCGGCACTGTAATGATTTCAGCAATACCTTTTGCTGCTGTTGCCAACACATTATCGGCTTTGGCAAAAGCTTCAGAAATTCCAAAATCGCCATACATTTCGCGAATGCGTTCGTTATTGATCACCAGTAATGAATCAACAAAAGAGGCCAGTTCTTTAATGCCCTCGTAGGCTTGTTTTATGCGTCGTCGCCCTTCATTTCTGAACGGAATGGTAACAATCGCCACCGTTAAATAGCCCTGTTCTTTACAACACTGTGCAATTACAGGAGCGGCTCCTGTTCCGGTTCCACCACCCATTCCGGCTGTAATAAATACCATTTTCGTATTTTCTGAGAGCGTCTTTTTTACATCTTCTATATTTTCCTGGGCCGCCTGTTTTCCTACTTCGGGTTTGTTTCCTGCTCCACGTCCTTCGGTTAGTGACGATCCCAACTGTACGCGTGAACGGATAGCACTTGCCTCCATAGCTTGCGCATCGGTGTTGCAAATCACAAAATCAACATCACGAATGCCGTGCTTAAACATGTGATTTACAGCGTTACCTCCACCGCCACCAACACCAATTACCTTGATTTCAGCTCCCGGTGTTTTTTCCATTACAAAATCAGCCATATCTTCCATTTTCTTCACCGTGTTTTTTGTTGTTATTCCAGAGGTTGATCTTCGTCATCATTAAAAATCTTGCTACCAAAATTTTTATAAAACCAATTATCGATATTCGACTCTGTAACCGGTTCATCTTTCTTCTTTTCAACTTTTGTCCTCGTATTTGTCTTTTCTTTTGATTTCCAGCCAAATCCTTTTGATTTTGGTTTTGGCTTTGGTTGGGGAGAAACAAACATTATTGTTTCTTCCACAGTTTCCTTTTCATCTATTTCATCCTCTTCCTGTTCAATATCTGTTAACGAATCATCCAACTGAGTTGCTTCTGCGGATACTTCTAAATCGTCATCAAGGACAAAGTTCCGAATTTCTTTTTCAGGTTGCAATTCTTTATTCGGATTGGTATCAAAACCAGTGGCCAAAATGGTAACACTTATTTTATCGCCCAAGCGTTCGTCGTAACCATTCCCCCAGATTATATCGGCATCCTGCCCGGCTTTCTCCTGCAATGATTCAATGATTTCACCAATTTCTCCAATCCTTATTTCTTCACTACCCGAAATAATATTGAGGAGTATATTTTTTGTTCCGTAAATATCGTTGCTGTCAAGCAATGGCGATTCAAGCGCTGTGTTAACGGCATCCATTGCACGGCCTTCGCCTGTAGCAAAACCTGTACCCATAATAAACACCTCACTTTTTTGCATTACGGTTTCCACATCGGTGTAGTCGATGTTAACATTGCCGTGAACGGTAATAATTTCGGCAACGCCCTTAACAGCAGTGGACACAATATTATCGGCCATTTTAAAGGCCTGGCTTGCCGGCAAATCGCCGTAAATATGATGCAATCTGTCATTACTGATCACCAACATACTGTCTACAAACTCAGCCATTTTATCAATCCCTTCCTGGGCTTGCTGACGCCTTTTGTTTCCCTCTGCTGGCGACGGAATCGTTACTACTGCAATAGTCAGAATATTGAGTTCGCGTGCCAGTGCCGCAATTACAGGAGCTGCACCGGTTCCGGTTCCTCCTCCCATTCCTGCTGCAATAAACAACATCTTGGTATTATCTTCCAGTACCTTTTTCAGGTCTTCGTAATTCTCGCGGGCAGCTTCGGCCCCTTTCTCCGGCTTATTTCCGGCACCTCTTCCTTCGGTAAGCGTAGTTCCCAATTGAATTTTAATCGGCACAGGACTGTTGTCCAAGGCTTGCGAATCGGTATTACAGATGATATAATCAACACCTTTTATTCCTTCCTGGAACATGTGATTGACCGCATTGCAACCACCACCGCCAACTCCAATTACCTTAATAATTGATGATGCTGCTTTCGGAAATTGAAAATTTGCTAATTTTTCGGTCATATCTTCTAGTTTTTAATTGAATTCAAGATCTTCGTTGTCGTCGCCAAAAAAGTTAATGGCGCTTTGTAAAGCCCCTTTCACATTGGTCATCAATCCAAGACCATTACGATTATTTTTAGGTTCGGGCAATATCCTTTCTTCTCCAACATTTTTAGAAATAGATAGTTTTAAAGCACCTAATGCGGTTAAAAAGGCCGGATTTTTAACCTCCTCACGGCGGTTCATAGGTAATATAACCGGATGTGCCATACGGGCATCCATTCCGGTATGAAATTTCACCAGTGTAATAATATGCCCCAGATTTGAAGTTCCACCTGCAAGAACAATCCCAGTCCCCAATTTATCTTCAACACCTGACTTTTCAATCTCAGCAACAACACATCCCATTATTTCTTCAAGCCGGGCTTGAATAATGTATGCCAAACTTCTAATCTTTATCTCCTTTGGTTCCCAGCCATTATTTTTGGCAATGGTAACGGTATCTTCAGTTTTAATCTGATCGCCTAATGCTTGTCCGTAGCGTACTTTTAACAACTCCGCTTTTTCGAGGAATGTAGCACATCCGGCTTTAAGATCGCTGGTAATTACTGCCCCGGCAAAGGGAATAACTGCAGTGTGAATAAGGGCATTATCATAGTAAATGGCCAGATTGGTTGTGCCGGCACCAATATCGAGAACAACACCTCCCATTTCCTTTTCGGGCTTAGAAAGTGCCGCTTCAGCCAGTGCCAGCGACGAATGATAAACTTCTCCGAGTTTAACACCAACACTTTCCAATACCCGGTTCAGAATCAGGAATTCCTGATCGGGCATAATTACCAGTTTGTAACGGGCTTCAATCTTTTTCCCTGTGGCTCCAACAGGTTTTAGGTCCTCAATTTCATCATCAATAACAAAAGAGGTCGGAATTACTTTAAGAATACGGTAATCGTTCTTTATCTGCAGATTTGTTGCTTCGTTGTACATCTCATCAATGTCCAAACTTGTAACAACACCTCCTTCACCGGTAAACCGTGAAGCCTTATAATCGACTGTTCGTATACGTTTACCTGCGTACGCAACATCAACAATATCAATCTCTTCATCAAGTTGAACATCAAGTTGTTCCAACACCTCGGTAATCGCCTCGGTTGTATCAGCAAGATTAAATATCATCCCTCTTTTTATACCTTTCGACGGCACTTGGGCAATACCCATAATTTCCATTTTCCCCTCTGCAGTTGCCTTGCCAGCAAGCGCAACCATTTTTGAGGTTCCAATGTCGATAACAACTGAAAGATTTGTTTTTGAAGCCATAATTACCTTCTTTTTGCTATTACCTGATCTTTATATTTTAAACTGATTGTTTTATATTTTTTCCAATTATTCCTTGCCATAATCTGTTTGTAAAAAGCTTTCATGTTCCTTAACTTCTCCGGGTAATTCTCCAGCGTTCCAAACTCAATGGTGTGATCGCCAACCAAAGGGATCAAAATTACATCACCATCTGTTTGTACATGAATTTGCTCAATTTGTGCATTCCAGAATTCGTCGTTTTCTATCGTTAAAACACATGGCAACAGTGTTTCTTTTGCAAACTCTTCAGAGATGTCTCCAGTAGCTACGAGCACATTAGCCGCATAATTTGTCGACACAGGAATTTTACCGCCAAACTCATCGAGGTAATAATTCCCATTATCGGCAAAAATGCGCACAACCGGTTTACGGTGTTTCACATCGATGGCCAGCATTCCACGAAATGTTGAACTATCTGCACGTGTTATCACTTTGTAAACCTCAGCGTTCAGAATAGCCTCGTGTTTCTCAACTGCTTCTTCAATCATTTCTGTATTAATGCTGTCAAAATCTTCACCAATAATATCTGCGTCAATTGCTTTAACCAGATCGATCAATTCAGCCTTGTCTACTTTAATTACTTCATCGGGATTGTAATTTATTTCTATACCGTTGCAAGTGGCATGATGATACTTTATTGACGTAAACGCCAGTGTAACCAGCAGAAAAACTAGCAACAGCAATATACCACCTATTTTTGCAAACTTTTTAATCATTACGCTCACTCTTCAGTAATTGAATTATGCTTTCAACCATACGATCTATGTCGCCGGCTCCCATAGTTAAAACAATTTCATTTTTATCTGCCCGCAATATTTTTAAGACTTTATCGCGCTCGACCAGCACTTTATTCTCCAGCTTCATTTGTTTATAAATGATTGCTGAAGACACTCCCGGAATCGGCTCTTCGCGTGCCGGATAGAGTGGAATTAGAATGGCTTTGTCCAACAAATCGAGACTTTGTGCAAACTCAGGCGCAAAATCTTTGGTGCGCGAATACAGATGTGGTTGAAAAATTCCGGTCAATTTTTTATCCGGGAACAAAGCTCTAACCGATGTTATGAAAGCTTTTAACTCTTCAGGATGATGCGCGTAGTCGTCGATATAGATTTTATTCTCCGAACGGTAACGAATATCAAAGCGACGTGCCACGCCCTTGTAATCTTCAATGCCTGCTTTTATAGCATTCGCCGATGCTCCTGCCAACCAGGCCAAAGCACTGGCTCCAATTGTATTTTCAACGTTTACCAGCCCCGGATAATTCATTTTGCAGTTGGCAATTATTCCTCCGGGAGTTTTTAAATCGAATGAATAAAAACCAGTATCCGCATTCAACTTCAGATTCAATGCAGCAAATTCTGTCTTACC
>DASQBW010000423.1:0-1963 GCA_035635015.1 Draconibacterium sp.
CCATAAATCTTTATTTTTATCGAATACTACTCTTGTAATATTATTAGTCGGCAAGGCAGAATTCTCCGGCGTGTAAACGGTCCAGTTGGTTCCGTCGTACTTCACCAGCCCACCTTTATTTGCCCGGCTTCCGGAAAACCAGAGGACATCGTTATCATCAATGGCTATCGACCAGATCACGTCTTCAGGAATTGGCGAATTTGTGGTATCGAAACGTGTAAATGTTTCGCCATCGTATTTTACTAGGCCATCGCTGCACCCTATCCATAAGTTGCCTTTACTGTCGAATTGAATATCCCATATATTGCCTGAAACGGGAGAATTATTGGAATTAAATATTTGTGTACTACCCGTACCGGGTTGATATTTAATCAGGCCATCACTAAGAGTTCCAATCCAGGCTGTTCCGTTTTGGTCAAAAATAATATCCATCACAGAATATCCTTCCAGAATATGGGTGTACGATTCATTTATTTGGTAATACGGATTTTCAGCCGGTTCAACCTGTTCTTTCTGGCAGGCAAACAGGATGGCCAAGAGGGTAAATAATAATATCGAGTTTTTCATGGTTAATAGTTTTTGCATTTATGTTTTAACTAAACATAAGGGTATGTACTCAGTTGATTGGTACAAATGATTTAATTAATCCCTGACACAACGAACACTAAACCCGACTTGCTTGTAGTAGGGGTTCCGGTCCACTTTAGTGACATAGTAGTGCACGCCTTGGCGCCATGCGCTATCGCTATCATACTCAGTAGCACTCCACCAGCCGCCGTTGAGTCCAATGTTGGCGAAACCATCACTGTAGCGGTAACCGCCCGGAAATGCAGAAAATTCGCTTTCGTTTGTGGCGCCAGAATTTGGGCTTAACCAGTGGGCAGTTCCGGCTTCCTTCATTTTTCCTCCAGCTACACTTGATCCTCCCAAAAAAATTGTTAAAGCTGTCCACTCGTCACCGGTAGGTAAATGCCAACCCGGCGGGCAGGCAGATTTGGCGGCAGGCCAGTTGTACAAAACACCGTAAGTAGTGTAATTGGCATTTTGTTTGGCGGCTGCCACATCGGTTCCCTGGTAACCATAAACGTAATAGTAAGGAGCTGTTCCGGAACCCTGATTGGAAGGGCTGACCGAAGGAAGGTATGTGAGGTTTTCGGCCATCCATATCTGGTCCCCAATACGAACCCAGTTGTAGGTTTGGTTATCACGAGTATCAGTAAATTTTCCTGAATCTCCATTAAATTGATCCTCTTCATCTTTTTGACAGGCGACAAACAGAATGGCAATAAGTAAGAAATAAAATGTGTTTTTCACGATTAATAGTTTTTGCATTTAATTTTTTAACGAAACATAAGGGTATGTACTCAGTTGATTGGTACAAATGATTTAATTATCCCGGACACAACGAACACCATACCCGAATCTCTTATTGTATATAATATCCCGGGCTACCGTAGAGCTATTGGAGTGCATGGCCCGGTTCCATGCGAGATTATTATCGTTCTCCGTAGAACTCCACCAGGCACCAAAATAGCCAACTGCGTCGAAACCACCAACGGAGTGGCGAAAGCCGCCCGGAAGAGCAGAAAAGCCAAAATCATCAGTGCCGTTTCCATTGTCGTCCCAACCACTTGTTGCTTTTAATTTAGTACCTTGGTTTGTTCCGCGCCATTTTGTATTGTCTGCTTCACTTTGGCTCATTCCAATTGCTATTTCAAGTTGCTTCCATTCATTATCGGTGGGTAAATGCCACCCTGGTGGGCAGGCTGTTTGAGCAGCTTCCCAGGTGTATAAAAGCCCGTAAATGTAAACGTTGTTTAGTTCGTCGTTATCATATGCCCAGCATCCATCGCCCACGTCGTAAGCCAGGTTTTCGGCCATCCATATCTGGTCCCCAATACGAATCCAGTTGTAGGTTTGGTTATCACGAGTATCAGTAAATTTTCCTGAATCACCATTAAAT
>DASQBW010000424.1:0-1521 GCA_035635015.1 Draconibacterium sp.
AGAAACGATTAAGCGCAATGTAAAGGTTCAACACCCCGAAACTACTTCACTTGTTCCGGAAGAAGTGCTTTTGCAAATTGAAGTTGAAAAATATACGGAGAAACAAATTCCGATTTCCATAAAGGTTATCAATAAACCCGACGACATAAACGTTAAACTTTTCCCTTCGGAACTCACCCTGAATTGTCTTGTAGGCCTCAGTGAGTTCGACAATATCTCGAATGCTGATTTTAGGGCTGTTGTTGATTATGCATCAATTAATAACGGCGAAAGCCGCCTGAAGGTGAAAATTACAGACAAACCATCGTTTGTTGAAATAACACGTTTTTCTCCTGAATCGATAGAATACCTTATTGAAACATACTAAGATATGGCTTTAAAGATTGGGATTACAGGAGGAATTGGTAGTGGGAAATCGGTAATTTGCCAGGTTTTCGAACTTCTGGGAGCCCCTGTTTTTGAAGCCGACTCATGGGCAAAAAAACTTGTTAATACACATCCAATAATCAGAACCGGACT
Source organism: Draconibacterium sp. (assembly GCA_035635015.1). Taxonomy (GTDB): domain Bacteria; phylum Bacteroidota; class Bacteroidia; order Bacteroidales; family Prolixibacteraceae; genus Draconibacterium. The sequence continues at coordinate 520 of DASQBW010000424.1, forward strand.
AATTGACTGGTACGGTCCCGACATTTATGCACCAAACGGCACAATTGACCGCAAAAAGCTGGCTGGCATTATTTTTACAGATGATATTGAAATGGAAAAAGTAAATGGTCTAATTCATCCTGTGGTGCGTCAGGAATTTATGATGTGGGCGAACGAACAAGACAGTCCGTATGTCATTCACGAGGCTGCTATCCTTTTTGAAAGCGGTTTTTATAAAATGATGGATTATACGATTTTGATAACGGCTCCCGAAAACATGCGCATCAATCGTGTTACCAGACGCGATGGTTCAAACACTGAAGCTGTAAAAGAACGGATGAGCAAACAATGGAACGATAAACAAAAACGCGAACTCGCTTCGCTGGAAATTAGAAACGACAATAAATCAATATTGATTCCCCGGATAATTAAAATAGATAAACAACTAAAAGAATATGGCAAAATTTGGTAAATGGATAGGCGGAGGACTCGGCTGGGCATTTGGCGGCCCACTGGGTGCAATTTTAGGATTTACAATAGGTTCAATGATTGATGGCGGACAACAAGCCGCCAAAAGGGGCACAAGAGATGGATACTCCAGCCGAACAACAACAGGCGGTTATGTAATGAGCCTTTTGGTTTTGGTAGCAGCAGTAATGAAAGCCGATGGAAAAGTACTGAAATCGGAGCTCGACTACGTAAAGAAATTTCTGGTGCACAATTTTGGTGAAGATTCTGCGCAGGAAGCCATTAAAATGTTGCGCGATCTGTTAAATCAAACCATTCCGGTTAACGACGTTTGCCAGCAGATTAAAGCAAATATGAACTACTCGGCTCGTTTGCAAATGGTTCATTTTCTGTTTGGTATTGCACAGGCCGACGGTGAGGTTGATCCATCAGAACAGAAACTGATTAACCACATTTGCAACCAGATGGGAATAGGTAGTGCCGATTTTGAATCAATTCAGGCGATGTTTGTACCTAATACCGAAAGTGATTACAAAATCCTGGAAATTAAACGCT
>DASQBW010000425.1:0-3463 GCA_035635015.1 Draconibacterium sp.
GGAAACCCCAACCTCTTTAAATATCCCAATGGTATTTTATTTCAAGGGGAAGGTGCATAACGGATTTATAAATATCAATCCTTTTAGAGGGACTTTTGTTATTGGAACACCTGGTTCCGGGAAAAGCTTTGGCGTTATTAATCCGGCCATCAGGGAATTTATAAGAAAAGGTTTTACCATGTGCCTTTATGATTTTAAATACCCAGACCTTGGGAAAATTGCCTATTACAATTACCTCTTACAAAAGAGAAAGGGAAGGCTAAAGAATTACCAGTTTCATGTTATCAACATTGATGATATCTCCAGAAGCTGCCGGATAAATCCGCTGGCTCCACAATATGTTCAAACCTTAGCTGCTGCCCAGGAAATATCAGAAGCATTAATTGAAGCACTGAAGAAAGGGGATAAGACCGGTGGGGCTGATCAGTTTTTCACGCAATCCGGTGTCAACTTTCTTGCTTGTAGTGTTTACTTTTGGGCGAAGCATAAAGATGGAAAGTACTCCAGTCTGCCGCACATCATGGCCTTTCTTAACCGGTCGTATGAAGAGGTCTTTACAGTTCTGCTTACAAATCCCGAATTGACCAGTCTGCTGTCTCCTTTTATGAGCGCCTTTAATAAAAAGGCATTCGATCAGCTGGAAGGTCAGATCGGTACCTTAAAAATCTTTCTTTCACGCCTGGCCACAAAAGAATCATTCTGGGTATTTTCAAAAAATGATTTTAACCTGAAGATATCGGATCCGTCGAACCCTTCTATTCTAATTCTGGCGAACAATCCATCAACACAAAGTATTAATTCAGCGCTTTATGCACTTGTTATTAATCGGATTACCCGTCTGATAAATGATAAAGGAAATCTGCCTACTTCAATCATTGCTGATGAAGTTCCGACTCTCTTTATTCATAGGATTGAAAACCTGATAGCTACAGCGCGAAGTAATAAGGTCGCAGTTCTCCTGGGATTACAGGAACTTCCCCAGTTTAAACAACAATATGGCCGGGAAACAGCCGAAACAATTACATCGGTAATCGGAAATGTTCTTTCCGGTTCTGTAAGGGATAAAGGGACATTGGAATGGCTGGAAAGAATGGTCGGTAAAATAAAACAAACCGGCAATAGCCTGAACGTCGATCATGCCAGGGCAACAATCGGTATGACCGAACGGCTGGATGCACTTATCCCTGCAGGGAAAATTGCTTCTCTGAAAACAGGGCACATGATTGGCATGATTGCGCGTGATGCAGACGATAAAACAGATTTGGGAAAAGGTTATGTCCCTTCTGCAATTAACTGCAAAATCAACCTGGATATGAAAGCAATAAAAACTGAAGAAGAAAACTATCCTGAGATGCCGGTTTATTACCATTTCAAAGGTGATAAAGACAAGTTCCTGCTTCGAAATTACGAGAAGATTAACAAGGAGGTTGAAATGGTAGTTAACGACTTAATGTATACCTCATGAAACTTCTCCTATTTTTGTCTTTCTCCCTTTGTTGCCCATTTATTGCAAAGCCTCAGAATTTTAACTCTGTTTCGAAAGAAAAGCAGTTCAAGACAATTCGGTTAGTTGATTCAAAAACTGAGATAATAAAGGTCGGGGACAATATGCATACGTCTTCTCTTTTACATCCGGTTCCTGATACTTTGAGTGTCTATGCTGCCACTGATGATGTTCCCGAATCTGTATTGTTTTCCCCTCCATTACGTCACCTGGCTGTTACTTCCGGATTTGGATATCGCTTTCATCCGATTTTGAAATCTCAAATGTTTCATTCCGGTATCGACTTTCGGGCGTGTAATGATACAGTGTTTGCTATTCTTGCAGGTATCATTACGCATCAAACAGAGTCGCCCGGTTACGGGAAACGTATTAGCATCTTTCTGGGTAAGCAGTATGAGTGCTTATATGCCCACCTTTCTCAGACCTTTGTTCACAAGGGCGAATGGGTTGAGCCGGGACAAGCAATTGGAATAACAGGTAACAGTGGACTTAGTACAGGAGAGCATCTGCATTTTGAGGTTACAAACGCCGGGAAGCCTGTTAACCCACTCCAATTTCTTGCAACGCTTACAAAATATTATAAACATCTTGATTATGCTGGAAAAGAAAAACTGTCATTCATTTATGATGAATGATAAGATTGAACTTGAAGGTAAAAGCTTTGAAATTACAGGGCTCTTACCTAACCGGAAAGTGCAGGTCACCAATACAGATACCGGAAGACTGACAACGCTTTCCCCTTCCGATTTGCTTTATAATTCCCTGATGGATGCCAAGCTTGAGCAAATCAGTGAATCGATATCGAATAAATCACTTAAACGTTAATGTTATGACAAAATTTAAACGAGAAGAAATACCGTTAGATGATATGCAAGCCCTTGGTTTGCACGATGGAAAAAACTTATTATTGGATAGTACCCAACTGGAAAATTTGCTTTCGGGAAATATTACCCAATTCATTCAGCTGAACAATGTTAAAATTGAAAATGATAATAAGGTTTCTCTTGATGCCAAACTGTCATTGAGGAGAAAACCGGATGGTTCTGCAGGTTTGTTTATTCATCCAATCTATAAGGATTTGAAACAACACCCAGATTTATCGCCGGAAGAAAACCAGGCATTTGCGAAAGGCGGTGTATATTCCAAAACTACTGCGGCCTACGGTAAGATTATTTCGCATGGTGAAGCTCCTTTTGAATTTGATGAAGGCAATAAAGAGAGCTACTATGTTGAGCTTGAAAAGCAAAATGGCGAAAAGAAATTTGTTTGGGGAATAGGCTTAAAAAGTGCTCTTGAAAGCTCCAGACATGAAATCGGTGACCAGGTGCAATTATCTGTTACCGGAAAAGAACTGGTTAAAACCCAGGATAAAAAGGGCAACTGGATAGAAGCCGAACGCCTGGGATGGGATATAAAGCCGATTGAGCAGTCGAAAAAAAAGGAACATGCTGTTATTTACGAATACGATCCTGAAACAAAAAGCTTTGTTAGCTTGCCGCAGGAGTATGTAAAACAAATTGAGGAAATAAACGGAATGCCGTTAAGCGAAGAGCAGAAACGCAGATATAAGGAAGGGAAAAAAGTTACGATGCCTGACGGAACATCTGTTCAGGCGTCTCCTGCTTCAAAGGATTTAATACGCTCTGATAAAAATTTACTGATCCTTTCAATGGTTCTCGATGGTGGCTTGTCTTATATGCTTTACCGGGGTGTAAAAGCTATTGAAAACAAAGGCAAGAAAATGCAGCAGCGCGAGAACGAGTACTCGAAAGGTTATGAGGATGCTTTGAAAAAAGTACAAACAGACCTGGAGCGTAAACAGGCCAGATTTCCAAATGACAAAACAATTGCCCAGGACATAAATATCGTGAAACAGGAAAGTACACGCATTGCTCCGTCCAACACAGTTGGACGAAATATTGAAAGCAATGGTGTCAACGATCCGGAACTGGTAAAAAA
>DASQBW010000426.1:0-1600 GCA_035635015.1 Draconibacterium sp.
GCTCACATCTGCCAAATCACCGGAACCAACAAAAACACGCTTACCAAACTGAAGCAGATGTTCTTGAATTAGGCTGCATCGTCCCAATTAAATTCTTTGGGTTATTTCAGGACGAAAATGACCACCGTGGCTGTCCTAAAATTGGGTTTGGCAGGATTATATTGGGATAGTAGTTAATTTAGGAAGATAATCTATCGGCATTATAGTATTAACTAATAATGAGAACGAGATGATTGAGAAAGCTATGAAAACTGAGAACCAATTTAAACATTTGAATTATGTCCATTCACTTTCTTATTGAAAATCGTAATTATAGACACATATATTAGGGCAAGTCCAGCTATAAAAATTGAAACTCCTAAATTTTGCAACGACATTAAGTGCTTAGTATAAAATGCACATAGTATAAGCAACAAACCTGAAACACAGGTTGAAATAGCCAAATTTAATTGAATCAGTTCCTGCAAATTTGACTCTTGATTTTTTTTATTTTTCTTCCTAGTAGACAACTTAACAATAACCCAAATCAAGCTTCCTAGAACATCTAAAACCAATGTAACATTTCTAGAACGCTCTATCAGATATACAACTATACTTTCCATTAGCTGTTAACTTTATCATTTTTAAAAATGACATAAACCAATGAAACAATAACCACAACTAATGCCATTATTAGCATGTTACTATTCTTGAAACTGTCACCAAAAGCAACGCTAATAATACTTGTGATTAGAGCAACTGCTCCAATTGAAATCGTTGTTACCTTTTTAATAATTCCATTTTTTTTAATATCACTTTTCTTGACTTCTATAATATTCCCAACACCCTTGTCAAGCTCATTGCAAATTTCAATCAGCTCTGTTAATACTTCTTCGTATTTAGCCAATCTCTCTTTACTTTTGGCTTCGTTACGTACTTTAGACAGATCTTCAATAATAGATGAAATCAATGGAAGGTATTCAGAATGGTACTTTGGAAAAGCAGATTGGAGAGACTTTAATTCGTAATCTTTCTTAAAACTGTATATGTAATTAAGCCTATTGATTACAATAATCTCACATGCATCAAAAGCAGACCTATACAAATGTCCCCTCGCTTTACTAAATTCACCTTCCGATAAATCAGCATATTTAACAGCTCTCATTACGTGATCAAATGAATTTCTTAATTCATTAATTACGGAAACTGAAACTTTGTGGTTCTTATTATAATATTCTGAAAGGAAAATATACTTTTTGGTAGACTCATAAAGGGTCAACAATTCTTTCATCTGGGAAAAAAACGCATATTCTTCCCCCCTTTTATCATCTTTGGGTACCATAAATATTAAGCGAAATCCAGATGTAACAAATTTTTCCTATCCTCAATTACTTCAAATGGAAGTAGGACATTCTCAGCGGTCATTCTAACACTTCCGCGTATTCTATGAAATTCTAACCCAAAAATGGTTGTATTTTCATCTACTTGAGCGTAATCTGTCAAAATGATGTCCTTTCTGTCTAAGATTTCACGAATCTTGGTGTCTAATAATGAGGTCATTATCTGGTTTTTTGTTTTAAGATCGCACAAATTTATCAATTAAATACAAAATAGCAAGGGT
>DASQBW010000427.1:0-1545 GCA_035635015.1 Draconibacterium sp.
TCTGATTCGCGCAGAAAGTTTAGGCAAAGAACCTGTGGAATACTTACGCCGTGTTCTTTCTGAATTTTCTTTGACTCGATGTCTACCGAGCGCACTATCTTACGAATTTTGATTAGAATATCTCGTGTTTCCATTTCTGCCGGTACAAAATTTTTGCTAATATATTAAGAAAAAATTAGAGCCGCTATGTCGTGGAACAACGATTAAAGGATTAAAGATTCAATTAATTCCGTGACTTCATTAATTTCGCATTGTAGCAGTGAAGACAAAATGCCAACAGCAAAGAATCGTAAAATAATACACATTGATATGGATGCATTTTTTGCGTCGGTAGAACAATTGGATCACCCTGAACTGCGAGGAAAACCTGTTGCTGTCGGAGGAACCAGCGATAGAGGAGTGGTTGCCGCGGCAAGTTACGAAGCCAGAAAATATGGTGTGCGTTCGGCCATGTCGTCGAAAGTGGCAAAACGAAAATGTCCCGACCTGATCTTTGTAAAACATCGGTTTGAGCGTTACAAAGAGATTTCGACGCAAATACGAAGCATTTTTCTGGAGTATACCGATTTGGTGGAGCCGCTTTCGCTCGATGAGGCTTATCTGGATGTAACATATGCCAAAAAGGGTAAACCTTCAGCAACATTGATCGCGAAAGAAATCAGGCAAAGAATTTTTGAAGAGACTGGATTAACAGCATCGGCAGGAGTTTCATACAACAAATTTCTGGCAAAAGTGGCTTCCGATGTGAATAAACCCAATGGTATGTTTGTGGTAACTCCCGATAAGGCACAGGATTTTATCGACCAGTTGGAAATCAGAAAGTTTTTCGGGATTGGAAAAGTTTCGGCCAAAAAGCTAAATGATATTGGTGTATGGTATGGTCGCGATCTGAAAATGATAGACAGGCTGGAGCTCACGCGGATGTTTGGCAAAGCCGGTAATTACTATTACGATATTTGCCGGGGTATCGACAATCGGGAGGTGCAGCCATCGCGCGAAAGGAAATCGGTAGGAGCAGAAAATACCTTCTCGCAGGATTTGTTTGTTGAAGATGAATTGAAACAAGAACTTCTTAAAATTGCTGAAAAAGTTTGGGAGCGGGCAGGCCGGTCAGATGTAAAAGCAAAAACAGCAACCTTAAAGTTTAAATATGCCGATTTTGAACAACACACCCGAAGTAAAACCATTGAACCGTACATAGATACCAAAGAACGGTTTATTACTGAAAGCCTGAATTTGATGAAATCGGAAGGTGGATTTGTAAAAGGAATACGGTTGTTGGGACTTACACTCTCTAATTTTTTGCATGAGCAGGAGGGGGAAACTGGGGTTCAATTGGTGATTGAGTTTTAAATTAGGCAGTATAATACTTCGAAAAATTTCCAAATGAATAGAGTTGGGTTTAATGCGACAATAAACATTTGGACGTTTCAAATAAATTTAATTGTTTTTGTCCGGTTCTTCCATTGTCTCTCGCGAAAAAAAGACATCATTATAACTGTTTTTCTTTTTGAGCCGGGTGAATAATTTTCCGATATTCTCAGA
>DASQBW010000428.1:0-11592 GCA_035635015.1 Draconibacterium sp.
ATATCTGATATTTAATTTATTAACTACACTCTCACATTCATTTTTAATATACAACATTTTCAATAAAATATGCATTTAATCTTTCCGGACAGAAAACCGGTAAATGGTTTGTGATTTAAACTGTTCCCCGGGACTTAGCACTGTTGACGGAAATTCGGGTTGATTCGGGCTGTTTGGGTAATGCTGAGTTTCCAATGCAAATGAAGACCGCACATTGGTCGGCTTTTCTTCACTCTCCACCGATTCTTTCCATGCCGTTCCACGTCCTCTTGTATACAATTGCATTCCAGGCTGATCGGTCATCATTTCTATTACACGTCCGCTTTCAGGATCATAAACAGTTACTGCTATCTCTGCATCTTTGTCCAGCACGTAGTTGTCATTATATCCTCTGAATAATTCACCATTATATTCTTCACCGATTTTATACCCGATTTGATGTGGTGTTGTAAAATCGTATGGAGTTCCGCTTACCGGTTTTATTTCTCCAAGTGGTATGTATGTTTCATCCATTGGAGTATAATTTGACGCATTTATGGTAAGAATATGATCGTAGATATAACCCATTCCATCTCCGTGAAGATTAAAATATACGTGGTTAGTGAGATTGATTACCGTTTTTTTATCCGTAGTAGCCAAATAATCGATGATTACTTCATTATTGTCGTTCCATGCAAAGTTGACAGATACATTAACTTTTCCCGGAAATCCTGCTTCCATATCAGCACTAACATAGCTGAATTTAACGGAAGGATCCTTAACACTTTTATTTATCTCGGCATCCCATACCTTGGAGTACCATCCGTTAGGACCTCCGTGCGAAGCATTTGGAGGATCATTGACGGTTAAATTATATTCTACTCCATCCAATGTGAATTTCCCATTTGCAATTCTGTTGGCAAAGCGCCCGATAGTAACTCCTCCAAAAGCATCTCTTAGTATGGCTTGAAGCTCATCATTTCCAGGTGTAATATTGGCTCTGTTGCCAAACTTATCAGGAACTTCGATGCTGACAATTCTTGCTCCGTGATTCGCTAACTTCAACACATTTCCATGCTTGTTTGTCAGCGTAAAAAGATAAACTTCACTTCCATTATGCTCTCCAAGTAATTCCTTCTTAACTTTTTGGCTTTTTTGGCCAAAAGCTACACCGCTAATAACAAAAGTAATGGCAATCATAATAATTTTCATATTAAAACTCTATTCATGATTTATATATTATCCAAATGCTTTATCAAACTAAAAAAGGCTATTCTATGTTTATTTCATTAATATAATAATCCTATTCTACCATTGTGTTTACATAAAAGACTAATTATTCCCTATGTTCCCTCTGTTCGTCCTTTGGAGATTTTTGCTATTACGCACTAAGCCGTGTCCCTGATCTGGAAGATTTGAGTGCCTCATTTGGGAATAACTTCCGACAAGAACCCTCTTATTACTTCCGCTGACCTTTCTGGTTGGTCGCGTTGTAAATTGTGGGCAGAGTTGTCAATATGCACGAGCTTCCCATTCTGCATAACGCTGGCTGCCTCCTGATGTGCTTCCCTTGTTTCGGGGGGTGCATCAGCTTTCAGGATGATCATGGGGAGTGGAATTTTCACCAACGCATTATTATTTCTCATGGTGCCTGACATTGCCTGCCATATATCATTCGAGTAAGGTCCGTGATAACGTTTGATTGCAACTGCCCAATACTCACAATCCATCGCGCTCCATCTCGGGTTTTCGCGGTGGGCTTTTCCCTCCAGAGCATCAAAACTATAGTTGTTCTGCGCTACCAAAGTTTCGGGAGTGCCACGCATGGTGATAGCCATCGGATCCGATGGAGGTGGTGACGTATTCCCGGATATACCTTCGTTCTGTGGCCTTGGTGTACTGATACCGGCATCGACCACAATGATCGCTTTTGCAAAATCCGGATACTCTGCGCCAAGCCGAATGACTGTGCCTCCGCCCATAGAGTGGCCCATTAGTATGGGATTCTCTATGCCCAATTCCTTCGCAGCCTCCATTACATCCGTAAGCAAGGTGCTGCTGTTCTCTGAACCAGTGAAAGGATCAGATAAACCATGTCCTCGGGTATCAAGCATGTATACATCAAAGTCACTTTGCAACCTGCTGGCAACTGAGGCCCAGGCAAGTCCTGTGTCCATCACACCGTGAATGGCTAGAATAACCGGTTTTCCCGGAGCCGGTACAGCGTGATAATAGTGGATGCGAATACCATTTGAATACACAAAACCATCCGACCATCCATCGGGAATATTTGGAAAATTAGTTGCAAATGTGGTAGTTGGTAAAAAGGTCAGTATAAGTACTGCGTTTAAAATCAAATTTATAAAACTGTATTTTTTCTTTTCCATAACCGATTATTTTTATTCATAAATTATGTGCTAATTGTTATATTCTATCAATTAATTAAATAAGGTCTAATCAAAAGAGATTCTGTACACGGGAATTGCTTTCATACTTTCAATTTCTGCATACGACTGCTTTATCGAAAAATCGGGGAGGTATTCTTCTTCAATAAAACATTCCGTTTCATTGGTGAGAGGTGTCAACTCGAATGAAATTGTTTTGCCAAGAACCTCTTTACTCCAGTGAAGCAAACTCGGACGATAATGCTTTCCAATATAATACCAATCACCTATAAGATGGTCATCAAGTTTGGCTGTCAAATAATTGCAAGTATGGTCTATATCGAGATGGACATCGTATACGCCATCAAGCGCATCGGACGGTATAGAAACTTCATATTTCGAAGTATCTCCGTCATTGATTTGCTTAAGATCAATAGAAATATTCTTTTGCTGAACTGACCAATCGAATTTTCGGAAAATTCCCTCATCATTGCCCTGAAGAATGTTGCCTGCCATTCGCACTGTTTCAGGCGATGGATAAATCCACATTGTACCTTTGGCATTTCCGGTGCTGAGAATATCAAGCTTTCCGTTATTTGATATCGCATTGGCACCATCCGTAACCACCAGGCGAGACTCGCCCCAGAGATCAAGCCTTGTGCTACGTAGTGCCAATTCATATGGGAGCACACAGATTCTTATATTCTTACCTGTTTTTGACTTTACCACTATCGTATTTGTCAAACCAGGGTTTTTAACAGAAATTGAAGTTTGCTTAGAGTTTGTATTTACCTGGTTCAAATCCCCAGCATCTATACCCGAAATCGTATTGCTATTAAATACAAGCACCGGGGCAATTCCATCGTGCGCGAAGAAAAAATAGGTGTCCTCATCATAACCGGGGAAATGAGCAAAAATTTGTGCCGTTGCATATTCCAGTACTGCATCGTTCATATCAAGATTAATTGGCCAGACTCCAAACGCATCTTTAGGAATGGTTATCGGTTTAGATGGAACATTTACCTCGGCATCCCCAATCTTGACCTGAACCTGAATATTATCAAGATCCTTATTCTCTACATATCGTTGGTAATTATTAAAGAAGAGATATCCTGAGTTTTCATCAGCCCTTACCATACAGCGAAAAGTATTCACATCTTCAACACCCGACGGGCGTTTTGAAGGCATCGAAGGTAACATCGGCGCAAGATCGGATCCAAAATCCTGAATAAAATAATGTGCCAGTTTCAGTACGTGATATTTTCGGGGTAACTCTCCGAATTCACTGATTGCCCCCTGATAATCATAACTTATTACCGGCATCCCTCTCCCTGAGCCCATATGTGTCAGTTTCCCTTCGGGATTTGAGCCTCCAAGGTACATGTAATATCCGAGGCAATTTGCTCCACCAGCAAGTTTAATTAGCATTAGGGCTCCTGCATCTCGTTCATCGATTACAGGACGGCGTCCGCTGGTCCATTGCATGCCAAGGCCAAGCTCTGCCATCATTAATGGATAGTCCGTAGGATCATAAGTACGTACTCCATGAGCCTCCATAACAGGTAGAACATCTTCACCAACACCTGTATTAATAGGTATGCCTAACATAAATAGAAACTGTTCATTGGGCTCGCTTGGCTCTTTTCCTCTTACCCAAAATGCATCCGGGTATCCGGCCTGAACAGGAATGACTTCCTTCTCAGGAATAATAACGTTGTTCCATCCTGTGACGGTATAAACAGGGACATCGAACCCCACTTCTCGTGCGATACGCTTTAATTCAAGTAAATGTTCCGGATTGTTTATTTCATTGTCGAGTTGAATACCAATGACCGGCCCTCCATCTTTATAAAGCAGACCTTTTACCTGGTCGTAATATTCCTGATAGAGCTTATGGGCTAACTTCAAATATTCGGGGTCATTACTTCTGGCTTCAATTCCTTGCTCCCTTACCCAATCCGGAATACCTCCATTACGTGTTTCCCCATTACAAAATGGCCCTATGCGCAGCCATACTTTCATCTGGTTTTCTTTGCATAGCTCTAAAAACCTTCTTAAATTTCTTCGGCCCGTAAAGTCAAATTCTCCTTCAATTTCTTCGTGGTGAATCCAAAAGCAATAGGTTGCGACAATGTCAAGCCCACCGGCTTTCATTTTCTTAATTGCATTGTCCCACAAGTTCTCTGGATAACGCGCATAATGCATTTCGCCCATTACCGGAAGCCAGGGTTTGTCATCTTTTATCAGGAAATAATTGTTCAATGTAATCGTTTCTCCCTTCGGATTTGTTGGAGTGCCCATTACATAATCCCCACTTGTTATTTCTTTTGTGGAGGAACTGGCATCTATCTGATAAATATTTTCGGAAACGCAAGCAGTTACAAGAATGGAGTAAATCGCAGCAAAAAATACAAATTTTGAAGTATTCATTATTATTAGAAGTTATTAATTAACTATTGAATTTTAGCATTTTATCCTTTTTGATACCATGATTGCAATTTAGAGTGGTTGCATTTAACAATCGAATTGTCACCCTGTAAACTTTATTTCCATAACAAAGGCGAAATAGCTAAAACATTCCGCCTCTCTTCTTCAGGTTTAAAAATCCTTTTAATTTTCTTCTTCACAGGTCTGGCAGAACTAACATTATTTCCTGTATGGCGTAAAAAAGTTCATCGAGGTACTTAATAATGTCGTGTCAACCTATTATCATCCTAAACAAAGGAAGGAAGTATAATAGAGTAAATAAATAGACGATTATACACTTTTATTAGACAATCCGATTATTTGTTTGTTGTAATTGATATCGTTAAGTTGAAAATTATTTAAGGAGAATATGTTTGGTTAAATATTTGATAGTTAAAACTAAAGTGAAAGTTTTAATGTAAATCCCTTCGACAATAATAGATCCATCTCAATATCATTCAATAGACGAAACAATTACATGGCTAAAGTCTGGTCGACCTTGTAAAAAACTTCCAGAATAAAAAATCTCCGGATGGTAAACAAAGAGTAATCTCATCGGGATTATTCCAATTTTTTAAATTCTTTCTTCAAGGCCAGAAAAATCACATTTGGTCAGTCAAATCCATTCCTTGGCGGATATTCACCATTACCAGCTTTCATGTTGAGATCTGTAACATTGTACTTTCCCATTATCCGCCCGGTTCTTTTGAAAACCAGTCTGTTTAGATTCAGCCATTTTGCAACAATTAGTCTGGCATTATTCAAATATCCATAATTTGTGATGCATGTGCAAAATTCCACACTCACATAGGAGGAAATAAAAAATACCGAAGATTTTAATCTCCGGTATTTTCCATTTATAGATTTGATATGATGGTGTTAACTATAATTTTAACATCATATATTAATAATAACTTAATGTTGTTCTACTCCTTATCTTTCTCAAGCTCCATTACTGCAATATCTTTAGAACTTTTGCTTCTCCAGAAATTAGCCAGTACAGAACCGGTTATATTCATTAACGGGCCAAAGACTGCAGGTGCAAGACCTACCGTAGCAATTTTTCCCATTTCAAGTGCCAAACCGGAGGCAAGTCCACCGTTTTGCATTCCAACCTCAAAAGCAATGGTTCTTCGGTCTTTTTCAGGCATTTTGAAAATCCATGCAAGAAAATAGCCTAATCCGTAACCTGTAAAATTGTGCAACAAACTAGTAAAGATTAGAGCAACTCCTACAACCAAAAGACTTTCACGGCCAGCAGCCGTAATAACAATTACAATAAAAGCAATACCTACCATCGAAACATAAGAAAGTATGATATCCATAATTTTTTTGTCTCCATTAAGCGAGTAATTAAAAAGGTAGGCTCCAATAATTGGTAAAACATAGAAAATGGCCATCCTTTTAAGAACATAAACAAAAAACTCACTTAAACCGGCACCTTCAGCTTTCATATAAACCAATCCCGTCAATATCATTACAATTGGAAATATTGCTAACTGCGTAATTCTTGACTTTTTACTAGTGGTTTTCAAGTTTATAAACAAGTTAAATATAAAGCCTGCAACTATTGGCAGAATAATCATATTCAACATATCCAGCATCATTCCCCATGAATTGACTTCAATAAATGTTCCGGCAAGCCATTTCATTAATAATGGTGTAATTAATGGAGATAAAAGCGTTGTTATTGCCGCGAGTGTTACTGCCAGTGGAACATTTGCCCGGGCTAAAAACGACATTACATTTGATGCAAGACCGCTTGGCACACAACCGATTAGAATAATACCCGCTGCTATTTCAGGAGGAAAATCAAAAATAGATGCAATTGTGACTGCTACAAGAGGCATAATGGTAAATTGAGCAAAAATTCCGATAATTACTCCTTTCGGCATTTTTATAATTCCAACAAAGTCCTTAAAACTCATTTGTGAACCCATTCCGAACATGATCAATTGTAACAACGGAACAATTAAAACACTGAATTTGAAATTACCAACAGAAACAAAATACTGAGGATAATACATTGCGGCTGAAACACCTGTAAATATCCAAACTGTGTATGATAATCCTTTTGTCGCGTCAAATGCTTTTACTCCGAACGCAAGGGTGATAAAAAATAATATTACAAAAGGACCGGCTTCTGCAACATCTCCTAAAATAGCCATAATCAGGGTAATGATTAAGAATACACCTGAGATCCCTAATAATAATTTATTGAAATTGATTTTTTTCATCGGTTTAATGTAAGTTTTAACAAATAACTCCAGTGCAGGTGTTATTTTGATTAATTTTTATTGATTAGTATTTTTCCCTTCTTTCAGTTCTCTGTCGTTTAGAAAAATTAATAGCTTGTACTTTCCAATGTTTAACTTAAACATATAAGTTATATGCCGACAGAGCTAAATTAAAACTATGGCAACCAAAACCAATCCGAAGTTAATTTTGACCGCCATAGTAAGTAAATTCAATGGTATGAAATTAAATATCTCAACTGTTTTGTTTAAAATGATTTTTGCTATTTATAAACTGCTAATCTTCCACCCATCTCATACATCATAATGCCGCTATCAGTACAAATATAAACTGTCCCTGTATTGTCTGCCATTATGTTTGTAATGTTATTGCTGATTAAACCATCGTCGACGGTGAGAGAGAGCCATTCAGAGCCATCATAAACAGATAGTCCACCTTTTGTGCCGAACCACATATTTCCTTCTAAATCTTCTTCTATCGCCTGAACAAAATTATTTACAAGTCCGTCTTCAGCAGTGAGTACTTCCCAGCCTTTTAATGTTACCGAACCCGTGTGTTTGGCAATACCACTGTCGGTACCAAACCACTGCGTTCCGTCACTGGCTATACACATACTAATTATATTATCAGAGGGTAACCTGATGGTTTCCCAGTTTGCGTAAGGCGAGGCACTGGAAATTGCGTCAACATCATTCCTGTAAAATCTTGCAACTCCTGCACCATTAGTACCTACATACACGGAGTCACCCTCTCTGTTAAAAGCAATTGAAGTAATAGGAAACAAATCGAATAACACTTCAGGGTAATCAGTTTCATAGTCAGGTGTCAGCCATTTTTCATCAGCTAATGCAGAAACTCCTTTAGGTGTACCAAACCAACGAAGGCTGTTTCTACCCACAGCCATAGCCACAATTGTATCACTCAGTAATTCTGAATTCGATGTATTGTAGTTAACTACAGCCGAATTTTCTTTGATAGGAAGTGAAACCAAATAAGCTCCGTTTGATGAAGCCAGCCAGATTGCTTCTCCGTCCATGTTCAATTCAAACTGCATATCTGTAAGTCCTTTCTCAGGAATTTTATTATTCTCGGCATTACGGTTGAATCCTCTAAATCCTCCGCTTGCCAGACCTGCATCGGTTAGAAATGTTTTACGGCCGTTGCCGTCTTCAACTACTGCATAGAATTTCTTTGCATCGAAATCCTCCATTGAACGAACATCAATAGACGAAATTAAATTGCCTGAGTTATAATTACTGTTTGATGCAGATGAACCAGCATAACCTTGTGAATTATCCGCTGTAGTTTCTGTGACATTAAATGTAATTTCATAATCAGCCAATTCTACAATTTTTTCGGTACTTAGTCTGGCATATTTTTGAGGGGCATCAGGTCCTACAAGATCTTCAGGAATTGATACCAGTTCGATGCCGTACGATTTTCCGAGATTTTTAGAATATTGTTTATTTTCCGGATTGTTCCAGTGTTCGTGTATACCAAGGCTTGGTATTGGTTGTCCGCTGTTATCCGGATCGTATATAAAACCTTCAGGCCAGTTCGCCCTGTCAGCAGCCTGGTGGAGGTGATCATCAACACCCCTGACATTTGGCATTAAAACCGACTCGTAACGGTTGTTACTTGGATCATGGCTCATTGTACCATCGAACTCACTTCGGATAAAGTCATAACACACCGATTCAATCGCTACCTGATCTTGTGAAACGATTACAGAATTAAACCAATCATAATTAAACGGTGGCATATAATATTTTATCGGCGAGCCTCCTTCGGCAACTCCGCCTCCAAATAATCCGTCAATAACGGCAAGCATCGTATTCCTGCCCAGATACTTATTTCCCATAATATCAGTCAGAACTCTGTATTTGCCGTATCCTGCATTTGTTGGCAAAGCTTCCTTGATTGGAGAAACAAGAGAATAATGCAAATGGTAAGCTCCACTTCTTGAGTGGGAACCAAAATGATTTTTTGCCGTTAAAGACATACCTGCCCTCAAGTGTGGCTTCAGACAAGGCACATTAATCATATAATCTGCATCTTTTATTACATCCCACAAACGGTCCGTAGTCCTTTTATCAGAATAAAACATTAGCTCCTCGGTTGGTTTTATCATTGTCCTGCCATGGGCTGTTGACCGTTGATCTATAAGAACAATATCTGGGAATTCAGCTCTCCATACATCTGCATTTTCTCCGAAAACGTGGTTTTGCGGATCACCTATGGCAATGTCTTGCTGCGCTACTCCAACTACGTTCACCAGCTGCCTGAGTATCGCCAGAACTACGGCGGGACCGGTTTGTAATGTTCCAAGCCCGCCTCGTCTTGATTCACCAATATAAAATCCCTTTTCGTAATCATCTTCACGTAAAGAGTTTCTGGCTGTCATTTGGTTGAGCTTTATAAATATCTTCTCTCCCTTGGAGTATCCTTTCTCAGCCCCAAGTTTTGTTTTATTGAAGCTACTAAAAAGCGCATCCCACGCTTCTGATGGATCCTCTTTTCCTGCAAGTTTCAGGATTGACTGTGCAAACATTTGATCTACAACGTCAAAGTCAATATTTTCAGGATTAAAGACTGACCCGGTTGGGTTTTCGACTGTCGCATCAGGGTTCCAGGCCCATACAACTCTTCCCGGAACTGCACCTTTAGCTTCACCCATTGGTTCGTTCGGTCCGTCAATCGGACCTGAGTCAGTTAACATTCGGGCTACCATCGGAGCAAAGGTTTCCGATGGGACTATGGCCATTGCCAGCACCACTCCAAAAACCAAAAGAATGGAAGAAACAACACGGGTATTTATCAACTTTCTTTTCAATTTTCGGGAAAGGGCTACAATTCCCCCAACCGAAAGAAGGTAAAGTACAAATGATGACATAAAAGGAGCAGCAACACGCATACAGGGATATGAAGCCCTGCTGGGTTTAGGTATAACTCTGATTAAAAACCAGACTGTTGAAGCTATACCAAGAAGAATAATTAGAAGACGCGATGGTAAACGGAAATTTTGTAACCTGTCGCGCAATCTCCCCAGTTTTCCCTTCAACTTACTTATGTCGAATTCATTATTCTTAAACATGATGTTTATAATTAAGGAATTACTTCAACTCAATGAAAGAAATATCCTGCTCAAGAAAATAATCCGGCATTTCTAACGTACCAACAACCTGACGTCTGACAATCCGTTCATTGCCTTCATCATCGTTATACTTATATCCATGCGTATCAAATGTGATAGGCTCTCCGTTGTATTCCCCCAGAACTATCAGGCTGTGTCCACTGCTGCACACATCAATCGTTAATAAAGGTTCATGAGATAAGATGGCCTCATATTGTTTTTCTTTGCCAGCGTCGGGAGTAATCATGTCCTCTCTTGGACTATAAACAGAAAGCAATGTCATTCCACCATTTGCAGGAAGTTCAAAGCCAAAAGAACTATAGAGGTCACGAAGAACGGTCATATGGTTTCGTCCATAAAAACCTCCGGTCCAGTCGTACATATTATCCAACATTTTAAAAGCCTGAATAACAACATTCTTCCTCGTATACGGCAAATAGCCTTTAGATACATCTGATGTCGTTTTTAACCATGCTTCCTGTATTTCAAGCCCACCATTAGCCTGTCTTGTCGGAACCATTATAATTTTTGAATTTTTGGTTGCCGGGAGTTTGTCTCCCATTCTCATCCAGCCAGAAGTATATGTACAACTCTCGTCAGAATAAAATGGAGTCATGTCATCGGTACAAATCCAAAAATCTTCAGTATCAATAAAATTACCTGCTTCTTTTTCTGAGCAAAGGGCTACTTCTTCAGATTTAAGCCATCCATAACCTCTGTCAGAAAGCACAAATACATGTCCTCCGGATGCAGAGGTATGTAAGATTTGTACTTTGCTTCCAATTGGAACAATATCTAGATTCCACATGTCCCAGTCGCGAGAACTTGACATGTACCCAACATACTCATAACGAAGTGATGGAATAATTTTCAGCAACCCGGTTTTAACGGTAATTCCTGGTTGAATGGTTATTTGGTCTTTGATTTGGTCAAATGCCAATTCATTTCGAATGCCCACCATTTCTCCTTCTGAATTTTCAATACCTAAGATATTTCCTGAAGGTCCGCGTCGTACAGAATTTAATTGCTGATCAACTATTTCTTTGACAATATCAGAAATTTCAGTCGGCGTTTTGGTGCTTAAATCCGGATATATCGCAAATAACCCAGCCTTTCTTAATTCTCTGCCAATTTGCTCACTTTTTGGGCTTTCCGAATCAAGTATTTCTCTCAGCCTTTTTTCGTACGCAGCATTTTTTTCTTCAATTTGTTCTGTCGTTAGTACAACTTCATCCGGACTATCCATTTTATCTATCCAATAAGATGTTTCGCGCATTTCCGGCAAGGTGCCCGGAAGTGCGTCCGGTGCTCTTAAAAAGAATCTGGATCGTGGTTGCGCTGAAGAGTCAATTGATGCAAAGCCTATTGCAATAA
>DASQBW010000429.1:0-2143 GCA_035635015.1 Draconibacterium sp.
TAACAGGTGTTTTCCCAAAGAAGATACAGAATGCCGATCCTACAGGCCAAAATGCTAAATCACCTGTTTCCACAATTTCTTTTGCCTCAGCTTCTTCATGCGCTGATATCGGAATCCCAAAATAGAGTTCATCACCCCAAACATTAACCGGACATGTAACAGGCAGTGCATCGTAAATGGCATCAGCGGTTGCTGTGTCCAGCAGATTTGCTTTTAGTTCAGAACCTTTAATAGCAATTGATATCTTTTTCATAACTAACTTTTAGACAACCATTTCTGCCAAAAAAACTAAGGTTTTACGCTCGAATAGGACGATACCATATTTTTTGGTCCGCTGGTGTATTTTGCATAGCTCGGATAAGAACACATGAGGTATCCTTCGCCTTCCAGCCTTTCACTAATTTCGCCGCGGGGTCCGATAGCAAGTGTTTTGGCCGGAGCTTTATCATTTTCCACCCAATTTACCAACTGTTCCAGATTGTCGTTACCATCAGGTGCAGCAATATTTTTTACATCAATTTTCTCTCCATCACCATTTTCAGAATAACTACGTCCACTAAGGCCGTGGCCACCATTCGGGACAACGTACATTCGGGCAAATTCGTCAATCTTATCACGACCCATTTTATCCAACAACGATTGGTAATAATCAAGTTGCGATCCCGACGAAGCAAGGTTGTCGCCGGCACCAATGGTGAAAATGATTTTTCCACCGCGATTATAAAAAGCAGCTAAATCCGGGTCGGTACTGTCAAGCCACCTGGAAAGTTGTTGACGACGCTTTTCCCATTTTCCACCTTCAACATAATCCAGCGAATTCGCGTCAATATCCTGCATCAGAAAGCCGGTTACACCAAGAATTCCCATGTGCGTGTACAACGGAGCATCTTCAGCTGCGCCTTCCTGCCCCTTATATCTTCTGTTATCGATTATTCCGCTACCTCCCGGGGTAACATTTGGAATCCACATTCCGAATGATTCTACGCCATTGGCAAGTGGATTTGCAAAGCGATAGGAACTAAACGTTAACTCAAGTGTTTCTATCTGACCATCAGTTAATTCACCCGATTTACGCAATGCCGCCCAAGGATCATCGGGGCCTTTCCCGTCGTTAACATTAAATAGCTCACGAGCTTTCACATAATTATTTATAATCCCATCCGAAAGCCCGTCCAAAGCATCACATTGTCTTAAAAATTCTTTTGCTATTAGTGCTTCTTTATCTGAAGTAATCCAGTTTACTTCAGGTATTTCCTGGATTCGCAGCAGAACCGGGGCAAGCATCAGTGTAGAGAAATTAACGATAGGAACATTTGAAATTATGCCATCATAATCTTCAGGATAGCGCTGCGCAACAGTAACGGCTTCGCGTCCGCCTTGAGAATTACCAACATAATAATTGTATTCAGGTGCTTCTCCATAAACTCTTTTAACAATGGCCATAACCGCATCATGCGTTTTTTTCATTTGCATATAGCCCAGATTTTGCATCACTTCTTCATTCAGTGCCCATTCGTCTCCTTTTGTAGGCCCGGTTGCCAGCACTTTTGGTTGAGGAGCTCCCGGAAATCCCATTCCGTGTACCTGGTGACCTGAATCGCTCCCATAAAGAACATAACCTTTGCTCAACAAGGGATGAAATCCATCTCTTACGGTTATGGTTCCGTTAAAACCACCTCCGCCTTGTTGCAAGGTACGGCGCGACCAATCAGATGGGAGCAATGCACGGAAGTTGATGGGCCAGCCATTCGGATCAGCCGGAAAAATTGATCCTTCAACAACCGCATAATCAGGATTTGATCCTTCAGCCTCAATCCATCGGGGAGCATAAAGTTTTACGGAACCAACGGGTTCTCCAATTTCCGATGCAGGAATTGAGGTTCCAACTTTGTTAAGATCATTTTTTGTTATTGTTTTACCAGTTGAGATACGGCTGGTTGAAAATAGGCAAGTAACAATTAACAGAAGTAGAAGTAATTGTTTCATTATTGAATTGATTAAAAAAATTGAAGTTCATAACTACGTAAACATTGATCCATTTAAGAATTTTGAAATATAAGAATTATAGAACAAAATGATAAAGTGAATTATGGTAAAATGAAGTCCGTAACAGGAGATTAATAATTACTTCAAATTAAAGATG
>DASQBW010000430.1:0-10291 GCA_035635015.1 Draconibacterium sp.
GTCCAAGATATTTTGCAGTTGCACCGGTTGCAATTATTACCGTTTTGGCTTTAATCAATTTTGAATCATCGATCCATACTTTATGAACATCGCCCGAGAAATCGACTTTCGTTGCCATTCCCCAACGAACATCAGCACCAAAACGTTGTGCCTGTTTTTTTAAGTCTTCCATCATTACAGGACCTGTAACACCTTCAGGGTAACCCGGATAGTTTTCAACTTCTGTAGTTGTAGTGAGTTGTCCTCCCGGCTGCAAACCTTCGTACATTACCGGGCTAAGATTAGCACGTGCAGCATAAATGGCTGCGGTATAACCTGCCGGCCCTGAACCAATTATCAAACATTTTACCTGTTCTGCTTCAACGGGCTCAACATTTTTGTCACTATCGTTTTCTTTAATATCAAGTGGTTTAAACATCATTTAAATTTTTAGTTTGTCAAAAATACAAAACAAAGTGTATTCGGCATCATATATTTAATCGATAATAATTAGCAACCATCATTGCAATCTATGACAATAAAAGTATCAATATGGGTGAATTCATAAAAAAGTTTTGCAGATAAGAATTCTAACATTATTTTTGCCATCCTGATTCGGTTCCGGTTTCACCGAGAATCCACGATACTTAGCCATCGGGAGATGTGACGCAGTCCGGTCCCGAACAAAGTTCGAGGATCCTCGATTTTCTATAAAAATCAAAGATTTTAGAAAATCGGGATTAGCGTACTGGTCTGGGAGATTTTGCAAAAGATGAAGTTCTTTGTTTACATATTGGAATCGGAGATTGATAATAGCTTTTACATTGGTCAAGCAGCAAATTTGAAAGCGCGATTGGAAAGACATAACAAGGGTTATAATCGCTCTACTTCTGCAAAAAGACCATGGAAACTAATTTATTCTGAGATTTGCAGTTCTCGTTCTCAAGCAATGAATCTTGAAAAACGGTTAAAAAGCTGGAAGAAACGAGACGCGATTCTCAACTATATAAATAAACATCGGGATGTGGCGCAGTCCGGTCCCGAACATAGTTCGAGGATCCTCGATTTTCTGTTAAAATCAAAGCTTTTAGAAAATCGGGATTAGCGTACTGGTTAGGGAGGCTTGTAAAAAGATGACGTTCTTTGTCTACATATTGGAATCGGAATTTGACAGTAGTTTTTACATTGGTCAAACAGCTAATTTGGAAGCACGATTTGAAAAACACAATAAGGGTTATAATCGTTCTACTTCTGCAAAAAGGCCTTGGAAACTGATTTACTCAGAGATTTTCAGCTCTCGTTCTCAAGCGATGAAACTTGAAAAACAGTTTAAAAGCTGGAAGAAAAGAGATGCAATTCTCAACTATATAAATAATCATCGGGATGTGGCGCAGTCCGGTTAGCGTACTGGTCTGGGGGACCAGGGGTCGCAGGTTCAAATCCTGTCATCCCGACAAAGCCGAAAGCCTTTCGCAATAGCGGAGGGCTTTTTTGTTTTGAGTTGAAGGGAAATTCATTTCACTGAAAGTAAAAACAAAAACGACTGTACGAGCAAAGCGAGTGAGGCTTTTGGCTTTGAGCATCTCTCCCCATTTGGGATTCATTACAAGTAAATCCTGTCATCCCGACTCAAAAAATAAGTCTTTCGCACTGGCGAAGGACTTTTTTTTGTAACGCTTATAATCAAATTAACTTTCAACGAAAAAAGACAGTTCATGAATCGAACTGCCTTTTATATATTCTTATCCTATAATGATTTTCCTTAGCTTATGCGCCTGGAATACCACCCATACCAAATACCATTGCGAGCAGAGCAACTGTCTCAATAATACCCATTGCGGCAATGTACATTCCGGCGCCTTGCTTATCATCAACAGCAAGGTTGGCACACGCAGCAGCCCCTACTCTTCCCTGCATTATTGCCGATGCAGCAATTGCAATACCAACAAAAAAGGCCCAAATCATTTGGTTAGTGTAACTATCAGGATTGAGGTTGGCTCCAATCATCGAATTCATAAAAATCATTCCGTAAATAACCTGACTTAACGGCATACCTACCATTGCCAGTGCCAACGAAGGCAGCTTTTTGTTTTGTTTAACTGCTTGTTTCCAGAGCCCGAGAGCTCCCATTCCTGCAATACCTGTTCCTATTGCTGAACCCACACCTGCAATACCCAGTGCTATAGCGTGTCCGCCAAAGCCTGTAACCGTTGTTGTTAAAAGTGTTGTTAAAGTCATAGTTTATATTTTTTAGTATTTATTTATTTTTTTAATTTAAATGGATTGTATTCATTTCCAGAGAATTCGACACCGGCATGTCCGGCATATTCAAGCATATTTAAGCGAACACCATGAACTAACACAGCCATTGCCGCCAAGATCATATTTAATCCGTGACCAAGAATAAGGACAATTACAGCTCCAATTCCGGAAGCAACTGTTGAAATACCATCGCCAATTGCCATTTGGTTGAAACTCGTAGCCATTAGTACAGTTGATAATCCTACTGCATAAAGACGAATGTAAGAAATAATATCAGAGAAGCCATTGATAATACTTAGTGGCAAACTTCCCAACGAGGAAACCATTCCTTTAACAAAACTGGCTCCCGGATTTGAGAATAATGCAACAAGTACAGCCCCTCCAATAAACAACCAAACCATTATATCCGGAGCTGGTATGCCCAAAACCATCTGGTTAACAATCAGGTACAAGCCCCAGACAATTGCCACCCAGCCCAATTGGGCTATAGCTTTTACCGTATTAATGTATTTCCACGCTACTTGTAAATGCCCAACCGTAAGATGGATTGCTCCAATCAGGAACATAAACTTTTGTACGAAGAGGTTGTCGCCTCCAAAACTTGCCAACTGACTATTTCTTAAACGACTTAAAACAGGCAACTCTGCAATGGCCTCTGCTCCAAAATAAGTTCCGGTTAATATACCCCAAAACATAATTGATGCCGAGAGTGTATACATTAAAGAAAACTCTATTCTTTTTATAAATTTTTGCTTGCGGTGAACTAAAAAAGTTAAGAGCAAGAAAATTATGCCATAACCGGCATCCCCAACCAGAATCCCTGTAAAAAACGTAAAGAAGATCATAAATACTTTGGATACGTCCATCTCATTATATCCCGGAACCAATCCCATAAAATTCATTACCGGCTGAATGCGTTTAGCCCACTTCGATGTGCGAACCAAAGTTGGCACTTCATCTATTTCTTCCGGAAGTGGTTCTTCTATTACATAGCCCCAGCTATATTTGTCTGCAGCCTCAACAAACTTATCCACTACATCTTCGGGTATAAATCCTTTCCAGCAACGCACCTGCTCCTCAATGGCAATTCCGCCGAATTGAACATTACGCACATCAAAACGTCGCTTACGTTCGCTTAATGCGTCCAGTAAAACCTTTTTCTGGGCATGAAACTGAAGAAGAAGCTTTTTGTTATCGCTCAGTTGTTTTTTTGTTTCTGCTAACTGCAGTTTTGTTTCGTCAAGTGTCGACTGAGGAATTGTTACCTCCTGCAAATTGAGTTTTTCATCCGGATTATCAGCAATTAAAACCACCCTGTTAAATTCGTTGAATTTTCCAAGCACCTGAATATCATTTCTGTCTGCAATTCGCTTCAACTCTTTATCCTCGCCCAGGTACAATCTTAGCCAAATACCCTTTTCTTTTAATTCTGCAATATCGGACGGTATAATATTTCCCCAGGTTGAATACCACTGCAAATCATTTTTCAAACGATATTTAACATCCTTAAGTTCGTTTCGCGAATTTTCGGCATCTAACACCTTCTCCATCAAAAGGATCTCTCCTCTTTCTAATTTTTCATAATCAGTGATATCAATTAAATCGGATTCAACCTGCTCATTATCATCATACCTGTTAAGAACGGCTATTGCCTTTTCCAGTTGTTTAATACGTGCATCAACGCGTTCAATCGACTCATCTTTTGCCGGTTGAAACGGAGCAACATGCATAACGCCAAGTTGGCCTAGAACGGTAAGTTCAGCATCAACTTCGTCTGCAGTATCAGGCATTAGAAGTATCAATTTCTTCATCTTAGTAATCATCGGCTTACCTCCTCTTTTTTGCTGCTTTTTACCACCTTAGCCGTTGCAATCGTCAAACGTTCATCATCCTGTAGTTTCTGTCCAATCTTTCGAATCGCCATTTTTGCATTCGGAATGCGTCGGTTCTCAAAAAGTTTTACGCGGGCACGAACATCAAGCAGTTCTTCTTCGAGCAATTCAATTTGCTCTTCCAGACAGTTAATTTCAGCTAATAACTGCAATTGTTCCTGCATTAATTCAATGGCATCGTCAACCCATAACGGTGTATTTGCACTAACCGGCATTATTCTAAAATCAACACCCTCATACTGCTGAACCCGAACACCGGCTACATCAATAGGTTTAGTAATGATTTTGTCTACAGAAATAAACTCATTGATGTCAACCCACGAATCGCTCATTACGGCCGTCCATGGTTCTGCAGCTTTTCTGTTCTTTTCAATCTGTTCGCGTATTTGCTCAATACGTTCCGAAATACTATTGATTGTGGCCATTAAAGACCGCTCCATAGCCTCAAATAAAGGTAACATTCTCTCCGAAACCTTCAGAATCTTCTTCTGACGGGCACGTTCGGTTTTTGTATATTTTATTTTTATACCTGCCATTTTCAACCTTCCTTTCTGATATCCGGATTAACTACCGATTCTAAAATCTGTGCACCACGCTCGGTATCAAACGAATTTAACCTGCTTAAAATCTGTAATTTTAATTTGTACACCAACACTTCAGTAAGCGTGAAGGTTTTACCTGCTTCAACCGTATCGAGTTCTTCCCACAGGTGTTTCATAATGTGTTTTTCCCGCTCCAACGGATTCCCGTTATTGATGGCCTTTGGCAGCCTGCTTATGTTTGGAATACGATTTTGCCTTCTCGCAGTTCGGATCTCGGAAATATCGTGTTGTACCTCGTTAAACATGGCCTCTGCTCTTTTTAATCCTCCCCTGGCTTTACTCGCATTAATATTCTGCAAATCAACCGATTCAAGCCGTTTTACATGTTTTGAAGACAAATGTTTTTTGGCATCATCAAAAAATTCGGCAAGAGATATTGGTGGCACCTGTCCAAAAGTCAACGATGGCAAACTACACATAAGATATACCATGTTTGACATACCTATACCTCCTGAATTTTATTAATACGTTGAATTAAATCCTTATTTAAAAGTGAGAACAATCCGTTTTTCACGTCTTCTGCGCTTAGTACAAACTGAATACCTTTTTTATCAGTTGAGATAACTTCAATTTTGGCCTGGCTGTTTGTAAGAGGTTTTAAAGTAACTGTTTCTTTTAATGCTTCTTTCAACAAGAATTCTTCCATGTCCTTTTGCATCTCAGGAGCAACCTTTAGTGTTTTATTTCCTGAAATAGACTCAAGCACCATTTTGGTTAATTCCTGCAGGTATTGTTTTTGTGTAAACATGTTACTACATTCTTTACCAAAAATTGCCTTTAAATAATCGAGCATAGCAATTTTTGTAGCTTCAATCATATCGCGCGAAGCCTGGGCTATGGCAATTTCAGCATTCTTTTTTGTTTGGGCTGCCTGAGCATTGGCATCATCGATTATTTTTTTCTTTAAACCTTCTGCCTTAGAAATCATGGCATCTGCCTCTTTTTTCGCCTCATCAATTATGCGTTGTTTTTCTATTTCGCCGGCATTAATTCCCTGTTCTTTTAGTTTAGAAACTATTCCTTCCAGATTTTCTTTATTTTGATTCATCTTTTTTCCGATTAGTGGTTAGTTCCAATATTGCTCGATCAGTTTTTTACTCAACCCTGTTTCGGTTGGTTCAAAATGTCGTTTTAAAATATCCCAGCATTTGTCTAATGCGGCTTCCAGCTCTATGGGTTCGCCAAAAGGCTCTTCCATATTTGTTATAAAATCTTCGCGATAACGGAGTAATTTTTGCGAGAATGTATCGTTGGCAGCTCCAACTTCTGCGGCCTCGTATGCTTTTTCTGCATCGGCAAGTAACGATGCCATCACCGTCATTATAGGGCGGTGATCGTTCCGTGTTTCGCCATTTACCTGTTGTTTTAAACGCGAAAGTGAACGCGCCAGTTTAAGTTTCCCGTTTTCCAGGAAGAACTGTCCCTCGGTAATGTAGCCTGTGTTATCAGGTACCGGATCTTCAAGCGATTCAAGCGTTGTTGCACCGATAATTGTAATCGAACCTGCTCCTTCAATGTCGGCGGCAACTTCGTAACGTCTGGCTAACTCCGAATACAGCGAACCTGGATAACCTTGCAGCGAAGGAATCTGGTCCTGATAGTTGGCTACGTTACGTAATATATTCGACCAGTTGGTCATATCAGTTAGTAGTACCAACACGTCTTTTCCCTGGTCAGCAAATTCGCGCGAAACACTTAATGCCACGTCAGGTAGCATTAAACCTTTAATCTGCGAGTCGCCGGCAAGGTGGGTGAACATGATGGTTTTATCAATATTACCCGATTGCGACAGCTGTTCTTTAAAGTAATGGTACTCATCAAATTTCAGACCAATACCGGCAAAAATAATAACATCAGCTTGTGCACCTTGTGCAATTTGTGACAGCAAACGGTTATAAGGCTCGGTTGGACCAGCAAAAATTGGAATCTTTTGCGATTTTACCAGCGTATTAAATACATCAATCATTGGAATACCTGTCCACAATGGTTGCTTTGGAACCAAACGAACCGTTGGATTTAAGGTATCTAAACGGGTTGAAATTTGTTTCTCAAAAATAATTTCAGGTCCTCCGTCTGCCACATCTCCAATTCCATCAAAACGACGACCAAGCATATTGTACGAGAAACCTGCTGTAAGAGGAACCTCGTGCATACGTATCTTGGTTTGAGTGCTTAATCCCTGCGTTCCGTTAAATACCTGGAAACGGGTTGAGTCTTCTGTAATATTAATGGCTTTGGCAAACGAAAGACTTTGGTTGGTGTTTGCTTCCAGCAGTTCAACCACGTGGTTGAGTGCCACACCCGGATTCCCTTCAACAGAAATCAGTGCTTTACCAACCTCACTTATTCTATTTATTTCTTTTCGTATCATAGTGTGTACTCTTCTTGTAAAATAAATTGTTCAACTTTTTGTGGAAGAACGGCCATTTCATCAATACTTTGTGCTGAGGTATTCCAGTCTTTCCACCATTGCCTCAACTCATCAAATTTTGCTTTCACCAACTCTTTCACCTCTTCATCTTCCATGTCATTCTGAACAAAATTGATGGAACTATCGATTAGTTTTTGAACGGCTTCATTAATAACAATCAGTCGTTCTGGCCGGGTGCATGCGTCAAGGTCATGAAAAGCATTTTGTTGCATTACACAAAAATCAATGGTAAGCCCTTTTTGAAATAAAATATATTTTTCAACAGGAACCTTTTTTAAACCAATGGTACTGATGGTTTGATCTATACCATTTGCTTCGTGAAGTGTTTGCAACATTTTGTTTCGGTCATTCCACGAAATAAAACTATCGTAAACCGAAGAAGTGTAAGCCAGCGGATCAATTGCAGGGTATTTCTTTGCGTCGGCACGGTCTTGCGATAATCCCCAGAAACCACCGGTTGCATCCATTGTCGCTTGTGTTACCGGTTCCTGGAAGTTTCCACCTGCGGGCGACACTGTTCCAATAAAAGTTAAGGAACCTCCTGTCCCCTGATCGGCACCGGCACGTTGATACATTCCTTTAATCTGATCGGGAATATCCATCGGGAAAGCCTCAGGTCCGGGAATATCACCCTGACGACCACTACGCTCGCGAAGTGCTTGTGCCCAACGCGAAGTGGAGTCGGCCAAAAGTACCACATTGTATCCCTGGTAGCGGTAATATTCACCAACAGTTAGTGCAATAAATACACTGGCTTCGCGCGCCGCAACCGGCATCGAACTGGTGTTGCCAAAAATACACATCCGGTTCATTAATGAGTCGCCTGTTGAAGGATCCTCCAATTCTGCAAAGTCTTTAAATACCTCCACAGCCTCTCCGGCGCGTTCGCCACAGGCTGCCATTATAATAATATCGGCTAAAGCATATTTACACAGCGAGTGCTGCAATACCGTTTTCCCGGCACCAAAAGGCCCCGGGTTTCCTACAGTACCACCATAACTAACAGGTGCCAATAAATCAATTACACGCACCCCTGTTGAGATTGTTTTACTCGGAATGGCCCTTTCTTTAAAAGGAATTGGTGATTTAACTGCCCAACGGAATGCCATCTTTAACTCATGTTTTTCGTCTTGATCGTTACGAATAACGGCAACCGTTTCGGTAATGTTTACCTCGCTTTTTTCGATTATGCTCTCAATTTTGCATTTACCAAAATTGAAAGGGACCAAAATGCTGTGTGTTAATCGGCCTTCAGGAACGGCACCAATGGAATCGCCCCCTTTTACGCTGTCTCCAACGGATACAGAAGGTGTGAATTCCCATTTTTTCTCTTCATCAAGCGCCGGAGCCTTCATGCCGGGGACCAAATAGGCATTCTGCTCTCCTAATTTGTATAAAGGATTTTGAAGTCCGTCCCAAATACTGGTTAGCAGTCCGGGTCCCAGAAGTACAGATAACGACTTCCCTGTAAATTCCACCTGATCGCCAATTTGAGCTCCGGTCAAATCTTCAAACACCTGCATTTCAACAATCCCGGCATCCGCATCTTTCGGGTCGGGAATAATTTGTAACACTTCGGCTTGCAACGATTTACCATCGACTATAACATTGGCAGTTTCACCCATAATCACATTACAGTAAAAACGTGCTTTCACAAGCGAATCCTGAATGGAAATGAGAGTTCCAGATCTTTTATTAGTATAGTTCATGGTTTTAATTTTAACTTCTTACAAGAAAATAAAAATCCTTTTCAATTCAATAGCCGAACTGATATCTATTAACATTTATTATAGCAATTAAAACCAAATTTAATTTTTAGTTAAAATTGCAGCTTTTACAAGCCCCAAAACACCAACAATCTCTCAAATTTCGTATGCACTCATGCATAGTCTTTGTAAACGCCAATAACTCAGCTAAGAACAAATGCTTAGAACACCCAGCAGTGCTGGGTATTAATATCGGTTATTGAAGTATTCATTATCTGCAACCTGTACATTACCAGTCTACCTTTAAAATGAGGTAAAATGAAATATGACACATTGGCTCATAAAAAAGCCACCCCGGTTACGGAGTGGCTTTTCGTAACAAGATATTACTTTTTTAGTCCATTTCTAAAATTTTGAATTCAGTTCTACGGTTCTTGCGATGTTCTGCCTCAGAACAAGCAACTCCATCGTCGCATTTATTAACCAATTGAGTTTCACCATATCCTTTCGCCGTAATTCGATCTGCTGAAATTCCTTTACTTATAATATAATTAACAGCCGAGTCTGATCTTTTTTGGCTAAGTATTTCGTTATAAGAATCGCTGCCTCGACTATCGGTATGCGACCCTAATTCAGCTTTCAACCCTGGATTTTCTTTCATAGCTAGTACCAATTTGTCCAACTCTACTTCCGAAGCCGGCAAGATATCCCACTTGTCAAAGTCGTAATAGATATTTTCCATTACAAATTTCTTCCCAACTTCAATTTTTTCTACCCACAAGGTATCCCGGATAACGCCAAATGGTTTATTTACAGTAGAAATGGTTTTCGAGTCATTCATAAATCCATCAATATTAGAGGCAACAGTATATGATTTACCTCTCTCCAGTTCTTGTTTAAAAAGAAGGCCCGCCAAAACTTTAACAACACCGCCGAAGGTAATTTTCGCATTTTCGATCGGTTTCATCGTTTTTTTGTCCATAACAACCAATTCGAGCTCGTATGAACCTTGTTCTTCAAGAAGCACCTTATAAATATCATCGCTTCCCATACCACCTTCCTTGTTTGAACAATAGTAGCCTACTTGTTCTTTTGGATGAATTACAAACCCAAAATCGTCACCATCGGAATTCAGCTCATCAAGCGTCGCAACACCTGTCATATTGCTACCAAAAAGTCCAACATTATATAAATCAAGATCATCTCCTGATCCTCTGCCGTTCGACGAGAAAATCAAAAATTTCCCTTTGTGAATAAACGGAAACATTTCGTTCTTATCTGTATTAATGCCATCTCCAAGGTTTTGCATTTCGCCCCAGGTTCCGTTTGAACGAACCGACATGTATATATCTGTTCCACCCAAACCTTTTTCAGGAATATCAGAAACAAAATACAAGGTATCTCCTGATGTCGTAATAC